>QMSS01000061.1 GCA_003649715.1 Thermoplasmata archaeon | reverse complement strand
TTCATCTCTTCTCTTAGCCTCCATCACAAATAGGTGATACACATGTTCATTACTTGTAATAGGCAATTTGATCTCTTCTATATCCTTCAGCTCATCAGAATATAATTTTGCTATCTCTCTTCTTCTTTTGATCCATTTATCGAGTTGTTTTAGTTGTACCCTACCAAAAGCAGCGTTTATTGTATTCATCCTTGCATTGTAGCCGATATATTTACTATAATTACTACCACCATGTTCCCTTAATAATTTCGAGATCTCTGCTATTTTTTCATCATTTGTAACTATCATCCCTCCATTTCCGGCTACTGTCATATTCTTGGTTGAATAAAAAGAATAACATCCGACATGCCCAATGCTACCAACCTTTCTGCCATCATGTTCTGCTCCATGAGCCTGAGCACAATCCTCAATGACATACAGGTTCTGATCTTCAGCAATTTCCATTATTTCCTTCATGTCTACTGGGAGACCATATAGGTGAACAGGCATAATAGCCTTAGTTTTGTCATTTATAGCTTTCTTGATTTCTCTTGGATGTATATTCCACGTTTTTGCATCTATATCGGCAAATACTGGTTTTGCTCCAGCTAATACAATACTCTCTGCTGTAGCAACAAAAGTCATAGGTGTAGTTATGACTTCATTTTTTATATTCAAGGCACGAAGTGCTATCACCAATGCATCTGTACCTGAACTAACTGCAACAGCATGTTTTACACCTACATATCTTGCAAAATCCTCTTCAAATTTTTTAACGCTTTCTCCGCCAACAAAAAATTCTTCTCTCAAAGCTCTGATTACTTCTTTTTCCATCTCCTCATCAATAGAGGGCATTGAGGTAGGAATCACCATTCTATTTCCCCCTTTATTATCCTTGCAGGATTACCAATAACAATGGCCCTGGATGGAACATCCTTTGTGACCATTGCTCCAGCACCAACAACGGCATATTCTCCTATTGTGATCCCGCACATTATGGTTGCCCCTGCACCAATAGATGCTCCTTTTTTAATCAAAGTTTTAACTAGCTGCCAATTCTCATCTCTTTTTAAGGTACCATCCAGATTTATAGCTCTAGGATATTTATCATTCGTAAAAATCACTCCTGGACCAATGAAGACACCATCTTCTATGGTTACACCTGTAGGTATAAATGTGAACGGTCTTATTTTGCAATTTTTTCCTATCTTCACACCTTCTTCAATATATACAAAACCACCTATCCTACAGTTCTCACCTATCTCACACTTATAAAGATTGACAGGTTCTCTTACTATTGTATTCTTCCCTATTCTACAATCCTTTATTATATTTGTCATGGAAGCTCCTTATAATACAATGTTTATAAAAAATTTATCAAAGATAATATAACAGCCATAGCCGCCGTAGCAAAACAAAGAATAATTACTCTTCTGGAAGAATTTACTAAACACGTTTCACGTTTTTAGTCAAAAACTTGCATGAAATTTTTATACACGTTAACTATCCTATTCTTGTAATGCTCATCAGTATAATCATACCCACCAAAAATGAAAAGGAAAACATTAGCAAACTTTTAGATACACTTGTTATACAGGAGCAGCCAATAGAGATAATAGTAGTAGATGCAAACAGCAAAGATGGTACCCAAGAAATAGTTAGAAAATACACACAGACATATCCAAACATAAAACTATATGTTAAAGATGGAAATATAGGAGAGAGCCTAAATTATGGTATCAAAAAGGCAGTAGGAAAAGCGATAAGTTTTATAGGTGCAGACGACAGGGCAGATAAAGATTGGATAAAAAACATAAGGATAGCATTAAATAAAAATCATAAGATAGTAGCTGGGAAATGCATACTAAAAGGAAAAAAAGAATTTGAACTCGACCGGATAAAGCTGTATTATAAAGGAACAGATGTTTCTATTCCAGGAACAAACACAACATATAAAAAAGAAATATTACAGGAGTTAGGTGGATTTGATCCTCATTTTGTTACAGCAGAAGATATAGATCTAAATTTAAGAGCAGTAGATGCTGGATATAAAATATATTTTGAGAAAAAAGCAATTGTGTATAGATATTCAAGAGAAAATATAGTGGATTTTATAAAACAGGCTTTTCGAAATGGATATGGAAGAAAACAATTAGTCTTAAAGCATGGTAAATTGTGGAAAAGTTATTCAATCCAAGAGATAATAAAAACACAATTTACCATTTTTGGCATACTAAGATTAATCTTTGGAATATTTGGGTATTTATCATGTGGACTAACAAGTAAACGGACAACACCAGAACAGTAGAGGATATGCAATGGTAAAAATGGGATTAATAGGTTTAGGGAAATGGGGTTTGAACCATCTCAAATCTTTAAATGATGTAGACTGTGATATCATTGGTGTTTTTGATACAGATAAAACAAAAAAGAGAATAGCGGATAACTATGGAACAACCTTCTTTGAGGATTACATGAAACTACTAAAGAAGACTGACGCCGTAGTGATTGCAACTCCTACTGACACACACTATAGGCTAGTGAAGAAATGTCTACATGCTGGAAAGCATGTACTGGTGGAGAAACCAATAGCTGAAAATTCTGAGCAGGGGAAGAAACTTGTAGAGTTGGCGAAAAAGAAAAATCTCATTTTATCTGTAGGATATCTATACAGATTTAATAATGCAGTAAAAAAAACCAAGGAGCTAATAGATAAAATAGGAGAATTACAGTATATAACAGCTCGATATATTCATTCGACTAAGCCACCTAGGAAGGATTCTGGTGTGATAATGAATCTTGGGATACATGTTATAGACATACTAAACTTTATAACCAACAGGATACCAACAAGTGTTTATGCAAAAAAGAAAAACCTGCTGTCAAATATTTTTGAGGACTCAGCATGCATACTTCTAGACTACCAGGATTTTTTTGCGTCTATCGAGCTGAGCTGTACACATCCGTACAAGAGAAGAGACATGTGGATTATAGCAGAAAAAGAAAAAATCTATGTCGACTATTTTAATCAAAAAATAGCAAGATACCCAATTATGGTGAGCTACGAAAAAGTGGATAAAAAAGATTTTTTTGAAGAAAAGATAATGGCGAATCAGCCCCTTAAAGAAGAACTCAAATATTTTGTTGAGCTGATAGATAAAAAAATGTTTGATCCTGAGACAAACATGGGAGGTGAAAACTACTACACCACCAGAGTATGTGAGCTATGTCTAAAATCAGCAACAACTGGAAGGGAGATAAAAGTAGCATGAATAAAAGTAATATAGCTAATACGGCTAGGATCCTAAAAAACGTGCAGATAGGAGGAAACAATGTGGTTGAGGACTATGTTATCATAGGTGTGCCGCCGAAAAACAAAAAAGAGGGGGATCTACAAACCATTATAGGAGACAATGCTGTTATAAGATCACATACAGTCATCTACGCTGGAAACATAATAGGAAACAACTTTCAAACGGGTAACCATGTCAGTATAAGAGAGGAAAACATCATTGGAAATAATGTGAGTATAGGCACAAAAACAGTTGTGGAGTTTAAAACAAAGATAGGAAACAATGTCAGGATACACTCACAGGCTTTTATACCAGAATTCTGCGAGCTACATGATGGATGCTGGATTGGACCAAATGTGGTCTTAACAAATGCAAAATATCCAAACTCTCTGAGATCTAAAGAGTTTTTAGATGGAGTTGTTGTAGGAAAAAATGCGAAGATAGGAGGTAACTCAACCATACTACCAGGTGTAAAGATTGGTGAAAATGCATTAGTTGGAGCGGGAAGCGTTGTCACAAAGGATGTTCCACCTGGGAAGGTGGTAGTGGGAAACCCTGCTAGGATCATAGGAGATATAAAAAATCTGAGATATCCAACAGGAGACAGCGTGTACAGATGAGTAAGAGGATGATGAAAATACCACTTGTTGATCTCAGGGCAAACTATCTATCGATAAAAAGGGATATAGACAATGTTATCCAGGAGGTCATTGATAGTTCCTCCTACATAATGGGGCCATATCTCGAGGTTTTTGAAAAAAATTTTGCAAAGTTTTGTAGAGTAAAACATGCTGTAGGATGTTCAAGTGGGACAACTGCGGTGCATCTCGCATTGCTTGCTGGGGGTATCAAAAAGGGTGATGAGGTTATAACAGTTCCTAATACATTTATTGCAACAACAGAATGTATATCCTATGTCAATGGTAGGATAAGGTTTGTTGATGTCAATCCAGATACTGCTCTAATCGATGTTGAACAGCTAGAAAAAGCTGTTACATCGAAAACAAAGGCAATAATAGTTGTTCACCTCTATGGGCAAATGCCTGACATGGAACGTATTAGAGAAATAGTGGATGATAACGATCTTTTTCTCATCGAAGATGCTGCGCAGGCTCATGGAGCAGAATGGATGGGGCATCAGCCGGGATATTATGGTGATGTAGCATGCTACAGTTTTTTCCCGGCGAAAATTCTTGGATGCTTTGGGGATGGAGGCGCTGTTGTGACAAACAATGATGAGATGGCTGAGAAGATGCGGCTTCTGGTGAATCATGGAAGAATTAGTAAGTATGAGCATATGATGGAAGGATTTAACTATCGCATGGATGCATTACAAGCTGCGATATTGAATGTAAAACTAGCTCATCTTCCAAAATGGATAGAACTTCGGAGGAAACATGCAGGTTTTTACAATAGATATCTGTCGGATGAGGTCAAACCAATTATTGAGGTAGAAAATGCAAAACATGTTTACTACATGTATGTAATTAAAACGGAGAAACGAGAGGAGCTCATGACTTATCTAAAGGAGAGAGGAATTAGCTGCGGCATCCATTATCCAATACCGTTGCATCTACAACCGGCTTACAAAAAACTTGGATTTAAAAAAGGATATTTTCCAGTGTCTGAAAGGCTTGCGAGGAGTATACTTTCAATACCTGTTTATCCAGAGCTAACTGATGAGCAGCTTAGCTACATTGTAGAGAGTATCAAACAATTCTTTGGTTAAACCGTTTTTTTATGTATCCTAAGACTTCTCTTCCAATTTCTCTGTTTTCTAATGCAAAATCGATGACTGCCTGCACATATCCAAATTTATCGCCAATATCATATCGTTTTCCGCTAAACTCATATGCGTAGACTTTCTGGGATTTCATTAGGATCTTAATAGTGTCAGATATCTGATATTCGTTGTTTAGACCTAGAGGAGTTTTCTTTATACAATCAAAAACCTCCGGAGTGAAAATGTATCTTCCAACAGATGCTATGTTGGATGGGGCCTCACTGGCTTTTGGTTTCTCAACTATGTCCTCTATGAGATATAGTTTATTTCTAAGACTACTTTTTACTTCTTCTCCCACTATGGATCCATATCTGGTTATCTTTTCCATTGGAATTCTCTCAGCTGCTATTACTGGGGAATCATATTTATCAAAAACTTCTATTAGTTCTCCTATGCAGGATGGATTGTTTTTTATGATATCGTCACCGAGCAGCACAGCGAAGGTTTCATCATCAACATGTTTTTCAGCTTTCAGGATAGCATCGGGTAAACCCCTGGGTTCTTTTTGGCGTATGTAATGAATATTTGCCATAGAAGAAATACTTCTGACTAGTCTCAGTAGTTCATTTTTCTTGTTTTCTCTTAAATGCATTTCTAGCTCGGGTGATTCATCAAAATAATCTTCAACAGCTCTTTTTCCTCTGCCGGTGATTATTATTATATCGTCAATACCAGCTTCTATTGCCTCTTTGACAACATAATGGATTGCGGGTGTATCTATTATTGGAAGCATTTCTTTAGGCATCGATTTGGTTACAGGTAGAAATCTTGTTCCTAGTCCAGCTGCTGGGATCACAGCTTTTCTAACTTTCATTTTTTTTACCAGCACACTCCCTCGTATATCCTTGCTTTTTTTGCCTCTTCTAATCTTCTTCCATCTATAACAGTCTTTCCACTGTAATCTAGTTCTTTGAATTCATCCCATTTTGTTAAAATAAGTATTGCATCGCTGTTTAAGACCTCTTCAGCAGATGAACAATATTCTATGGTGGGGAACAATCTCTTAAAATTTTTCATGGCTTTTGGATCATATGCTTTAATAGTTGCTTTTTCTATCAGAAGCTGTTTGATTATTGGTATGGCTCTGCTTTCTCTTACATCATCAGTGTCTGGTTTAAAGGCTAAACCGAGAATGCCAATGGTTTTTCCTCTAAGTTTTGGAATATGTTTTTTTAGTATTTGCAGTAGTTTTAGTGGCTGCTGTTTATTCACCTCTACAGCACTTTTTATGATTCTAGGTTTTTCTCCAATGTTTTTTGCCCATGTAATTAATGCGTTTAGATCTTTTGGAAAACAGCTTCCGCCCCATCCTATGCCGGAGTCGAGGAATGCTCTGCCTATACGTCTGTCTAGCCCTATTCCATCTGCAACCTCATATGTGTCCACATTTATTTTTTTGCATAGGTTACCTATCTCGTTTATGAAAGATATTTTTGTTGCTAAAAATGCATTACTTGCATATTTTATCATTTCTGCAGCTGAGAGAGATGTTTCTATGATTGGGCAGGAAAAATCTTTGTATAGTTTTTTTAAAACATCTCTACTTTTTTTGTCATAGAATCCAATTATTATTCTATCTGGTTCAAAAAAATCTTTAACTGCGGTGCCTTCTCGTAGAAATTCGGGGTTCATGGCCAGTCCGAAATCTTTTCCAGCTTTTTTTCCTGAAAATTTTTCTAGCAGGGGGAGTATAATTTTTTCTGTGGTGCCAGGTAGAACTGTGCTTTTTATAACAACGAGATGCCATCCCTTTTTTTTCTTTAGTTGTATTCCTATTTCCTGGGATGTTTTTTTTACAAAAGAGAGATCTATGCTCCCATTTTTTTTTGATGGTGTTCCTACGCATATGAATGTGAGATCGCTACTGTGTACAGCTAGGTCATAGTTGGTTGTTGCGTTGATTCTGTTTTTGTATGTGAGCAGCAGCTTGTCTAGATCGGTCTCATATATTGGAGGAATGCCTTTCTTGATCATCTCTATCTTTTTCTTGTCGATGTCTACGAGTACTACGTTGTTTCTGAGTTTGGCAAAACAGGCACCTGTTATTAATCCTACGTATCCAGTACCTATTATGGATATATTCATAACTGGGACTATCAATATCTGGAAATACAATTTAAAGATTAGGTTTTCTGCATTCAATTTTGTTTCAATGTTTGTGTTTGGATTTTTTCGAAATCGGAAGAAATCGGAATAGTTTTTTGTATAAAAAAATGGGTTGAAAGTGGGAGGGGTTTTAAAAAGATGTTTGTAGCAGATCCTTTATTGCTTTTCTCACAGCATCATCAGAACTGTATTTTGCCTTCCATCCAAGTTTGTTTATCCTTGTGACATCGAATTGGAACTGTGGTACGTCTCCTTTCCATCCTCTTTTTCCACCAGTATATCTAAATTTAACATTTTTTAGTCTCATTTCTTCTACAATCATTTTGGCTATTTGTGTTACTTCAGTGGTGCCTCTGCATCCTAGGTTGAATAGATTGATTTGATCATTTGCTTTTTCGAAGCCGAAGAGCATTCCTTCTATGCAGTCGCTTATGTAGAGATAAGGTTTTTTTTGTTTTCCATCACCTAATATTTCAAGTTCGTGGGAGTTTTTTCTGAGTTTTTTTATGAAGTCTACTATTACTCCATGTGTCCCTCTTTTGCCGACAACATTTGCGAATCTAAAGATCCATGTCTGCATGTCAAATGTGTGGGAGAAGGAACTTATTAGTCCTTCTGAGGCGAGTTTTGCTGCGCCGTAGAGTGATATAGGTAGAAGTGGTCCATAGTTTTCTGGTAGAGGAATTGGTGGTGTTTCTCCGTAGATGGTGCTGCTTGATGAGAAAACAATTTTGTCTACATCGTTTTTTCTCATAGCATCTAGTATGTTGTATGTTGCTGTTATGTCTTTTTGTGCGATCTCAGGTTTTTGCATTCCTATTCTAACATCAGGGTTTGCTGCGAGATGAAACACAATGTTATGATCTTTTAGGGATTGTTCAAGTGTTTTTTGGTTTAGGAGATCTGATTTTATGAGTTTGAAATAGTTTTTTCCAAGGTGATGTGATATGAATTCTTTTTTACCTGAGCTGAAGTTGTCATAGACTGTTACGTTGTATCCCTTTTTTATGAGATGGTCTACTAGATGGCTTCCTATGAATCCTGCTCCGCCTGTTACAAATGCTTTTTTCATTTTTTAGCTCAAACATGGGATATTTTTAGTCTGTTTTAAGTAGTTTATTGAGAGGGTGCCTTGTGTAATAATTCTATCACCTCGGATAAATCAATACATTCCAAAGTATAGTTCTCAACCACATCTCCACTTTTCTGAAACCTTCTTTAACACTGAAGAGATGTTCTCCGAATCTACGT
>QMSS01000060.1 GCA_003649715.1 Thermoplasmata archaeon | reverse complement strand
GTATGTATCATGAAGCAAGGTTGAAATTCTGGGTTTATCAGCAGTTAAAAGATATAGCGTAAGATTTCGACTCGATGATATCAGCGTGAGCTATGTGGCTTTTTGGAACCATGCCACACAGCAGTTTAGAAAAAAGGATAAAAAAGAATGCAGGATACTCTTGAAAAAAGAAAGGAAGGAGAGGGCTAAAACGCTAGGATGGATAAAAAACCCTCCGGGTTTTAGCTGGTTTAATCAAGATTTGCTGGTGTTTTGATGAAATCGAGGTTTGTTTTATGAGTAGCTTGACATTAGTACGCAGCTTTATTGAGTCTAGAGTGCATGAAAGGATGTCCAGAGAGAAAATTCTTCGTCTGCAAGAAAAAAGGTTTCGTAAAATGCTTGGATTTGCATATAAAAAATCTGGTTTTTACAACAAATTGTATAGATCCAATGGTATAACAGAAAAAAAGCTTTTGACAGTCGATATAGAGGATATACCTGTGGTGGATAAAGACATGATTATGGACAATTTTGATGATGTTGTGACAACAAAAGATGTCACCAAAAGGGAGGTAATGGATTTTTTAGATAGAAGCAGGGATCCAAATGAGTTGTTTAAAAACAGATATCATGTTGTACATACCTCTGGTTCATCTGGTAGGATCGGTGTTTTTGTTTACAGTAGAAGAGACTGGGATAGTTTTTTCCCATATATCACGAAAACATTTGATTTTAGGTTTATTAGAAGTAAATCTGCTTTTTTAGGTGCAGCTGGTGGGCACTATGCAGGTGTTAGTTTTTCATCATGGACCAGCAAGGGTATCATGAGGTTTTTCTGTAAACCTCTTATACTGGATATTAGAAGACCTATAGATGAGCATGTTAGAAAGTTAAATGATTTCCAGCCTGATATACTTGGTGGATATTTCACTGGTCTAAAAATACTGGCGGAACAGCAGGAAAGAGGTTTTTTAGATATACATCCAAGGTTTCTTGTAAACTGTGGTGAAGGAATAAAACCAGGTGACAAGGAGTATATAGAAAACATTTTTGGTTTACCATTGGTGAACTTATATGGTGTTGCCGAGTGTGTGATCCTAGGTGTGGGTAAAGATGAGTACAATGGCATTTATCTCATGGATGATCTTGCTCTTGTTGAAATCAAAAATGATCATATTCTTTTAACAAATCTTTTCAACAAAACACAGCCTCTTATAAGATATAGAATCGATGATTATCTTATTCCCAAAGAAGACAGTATGAAGATGCTTCCATTTACATTGGTGGACAATGTTATCGGTAGGGATGAGATGGTTATATGGCTTGAAAACGAAAAGGGGGAGATGGATTTTATTCATCCACTAGTTATTGCAGAATTTTATGTGAAGGGGTTGGATAGGCTGCAAATAGTTTTGAGGGATAAAAAATCATTTGATTTTCTTGCAGTGATAAGAAAAGAGGAGGAAAAAGATGAGGTTATAGAAAAGATAAGGAAAAAACTTGATGATATTCTTGCAGATAAAGGCTTCAGTGATGTTAGATATTCAGTTAAAGTTGTTGATGAGCTGATGGTGGACAGAAAAACAGGCAAGTTCAAGTTGATAGTTAAAAAAGAAAAGAAGGAGATTACATAGGAAAAGAAGTTAAGGCAGGAGAATATAAATTTTTAGTAAAAAGAAAAAGGACAAAAAATTTATTCGAGTCTTTCATTATGGGAAGGAGACAAACTACTGTTTTTATACAGAGGCTTTTTTTGGTGGCACAGAAGAAATTGGTTTTTTTAGAAATTGAAATCTCTTTTGTAGTATTTTCTAAAAGCAAAGTTTGTACCTGCTGGTAGTATACCTGAAATCTTTTTTGCAGTCCACATAGTTTTTACGATACGGGGTATTATGTTGTGTATGGAGTAAAAGTTTTTAGCTACCTTCCTTGCGCCTTCGCGGAGTTCTTTTTCTGTCATGTTTTTTGGTTTGAAGACAACATCTATCTGGTTGTATCTAGACCAGTCTTTTGTTGTTATTCTTCCCTCTCGTTCCAGTCGATCAAATAGGGGTGTTCCAGGGAATGGCGTTAATATATTTACTTCCAGTACATCGAGCTCCCATTCATAGATTTTTTCAAGGGTTGTATCGAATATATCTGGTGTGTCTTCATCGAAGCCGAAAATGATACCGCCCTGTACTGTCATACCATGTTTATGTACTCTTCTTATCATTTTCTCAAAGTCTTCTACTCGGTTACAGGTTTTTTTGATGCCATTTAGCGCTGCCTGACTGATTGACTCAAATCCTACAAACCATTCAATGCAGCCTGATTTTCTTGCAAGCCTCAGGAATTCTTCATCTATTTTGGCTAGTACATTTGCATTTCCATTCGCCACCCATCCTTTTTTTACTTTTTCTCTTATAAGTGTTTTAAATAGCTCACGTGCATACCTGGGGTTTATTGTTAGGCTGGGGTCATGTAATATAAAAAATTTATTTGGCATCTGTTTGATCTCCTCTACAACATTTTTGATTGGCCTCTGTTTTACACCATGTTTGTAGAAGCTTGTGATCGCGCAGAATTCACATCGGTTAGGACATCCCCGGGTTGATTGTACTCCTCCAAGTATCGGCATATGTCTGATCAAATCTCTTCGTATAGGTGGTATGATGGACATGTCGAATTCTTCATCTGAATGGTAGAATGGTTTTAACTTGCCTTTTTCATGATCCTGTAGTAGTTGAGACCATACCGGCTCTGCCTCTCCTATGACTACACTATCCGCATGTTGTTTGGCTTCCTCTGGAAGCGCAGAGGGATGATAGCCTCCTAAAACAACTGTTTTTCCACGTCTTCTGAATTCATCAGCAATCTCATACACACGTGGGGCAGTCATGGTTAAACATGTTATGCCAACTAGGTCAACGTTTTGATCAAAATCAATGTCGTCATAGTTTTCGTTGATAATTTCAACAGAATGTCTCTGCGGTGTGATTGCAGCTAGATGTGGAAGTGTTATAGCTGGATAACCATAGAGAATAGACTCCCATGATCCTCTGTCATGGTAAGTAGCCACACCATGTTCTATTCTTGGAAATATTAGTAAAATGTTCATGTACTCTCAGGGGTTGGATAAGATGTAATTGGATATTTAACATTTTTTATAAGAGTTAGACAAATGAGAAAAGTAGAACACATATTTTTATTTATGTTTATATAAAAAAACTTTATGCTTGTTTTACTGCCTCAGAGATCTTTTTATCAACCATTCTTCATCACACTAAAATTAAATGACGAGAGTGATGAGAATAAAGGGTTTAATGAAAAAAAATGTTTTTAGAAGACTTTTTTATTGAAAACAATTATTTTTTTAGGGAATACATTTTTTTCATTATAATAAGGAATATAGTGCATATACCCCCAAAGATGTTGGCTACTATGACAGGCAGTTCATCTATCATTATACCATATATAAGCCAGAGAGTCATACCAACAGCTAGAACTAGAAGCATCAGATATGATAGATCATCCAACTTCTTTGTTCTATACCCCTTAAGTATCTGAGGAATGAAACCAACAGAGGTTATACCCCCTGCTATCAGTCCCAGCAAGGTACTAGCTTCCATAGTGCAACAAAAAACCTTCAATCTAGACCTATGTATTAAATATTTCCAAAAAAATTGTTCATATAAAATCTTTTTTTGCAGGATTTCACTACTCTTGTACTAGGATCTTTCTAGGGGTAAACGTTTAAATCAACATATCTGCATTATCCTCATCTAGACTATGGGAGAAAATAGGGAACCAGCTAATCCTTGGACAGCTGATGATGAAAAGGAGCATTTTCCTAGTCTGATGGAGTGGTGGTGCGCAGAGGTATTTTTTAAAACATTGGAGGACAATAAAAAATGGAGTTTAAAAGCATCTTTTACTGAATGGTGCAAGAAGAAAACAGTAGATGCGATTGGATCTATTTTTAATATGACTCTCTTCGACCAGGATTCAGATAAATATCTTATTTATTGTGCACGTAATGAATCGGAAAAACTGATATCAGATCCTGATTGTTTTTATATACAATACGGAGATTCATTTATTAAAGGCTTGTACCCCCACTATCAAATGCGTTTTCTTGATTTGGAAAACCATGTTGATATCAAGCTTATATATAGGGGACAAGCATTGCCTCATTGGGTTGCACAGGACATAACTAATGGTTTTCTTCCTATGGGACTTGGCTTCTATAGATATGGTTTTATCCCCAAGTGTGAAGTTTCTGGTACAATGAATATTAAAAATAAAAAATTCAAGGTCAAAGGCCTTGGATATTTTGAACATGTGTGGGGTGATTTCTCATACAGAAACCCTCTATCGAATCCCTCAGCTTTTAAAAAAACAGTTTCAACATATGCAAAGTTAGCTGGATGGTGGATACATCATCATAGACCCTCTATTCCAAAGACAATAGCTTTCAGCACAGAAAACAATCCTCTTGGATACGACTGGATATGGGCTTTATTTAACAATGGATGGACGATATTCTATGGAAACATACTTTTTTGGATAACAGAGGGGCCAATAGCAGGATCATTGATTCTTTCAAAGGATGGAAAAAACTACACAGAATTCTGCAATGTGAGTTTTAGATACAACAAGGTGAGATATGTAAAAGAATATGATTTCTACTATCCCTCTGAGATAGAGATGCATGCATCACATGGAATGGAAAAACTAAGTTTAACATCCAGGATGACTGTAAAGAGCAGAGAATACATATCAGAATTCCCACATAAGGGATACTGGCTTGGCCTTGCCATCTGCGAGGCACCAGGAGAAATAAAAGGCCATTATTTTGATGGAAGAAAAAAAATAAAATTAGATGGGATATGCAAAATAGAGGCACAGAGACAGATATCAACACTTGGCCATAACTCCCTCAGATTAGAGTTCCTTAGGCCACCTAAAGGAGTTGGTATCTCGATGAGGTTAAAAACACATTTTTTCAAAAAAAATCTGACAGCCAGTCTGCAGTTAGCCCCAACTCCAAACATCAGATTTAATATCCATAAAATAAAAAATCAGAACTAAGCTATTACAATACATCAAAAATATAAAATTGTATTTCAACCTATTTTTCAAAAAATGAGAATAAAAAATAACTTTGGAATGAAAAAAGGTTTAAACAATAATCATCCATATCTGAATATTCTTATTATGAGAAAGGATGTTTTGTCGATATTAGACGTAGAAGACGAGATAGAAGACATCATCAATCTAGGAATAAAACTAAAAAGAGATTTTAAAGAAGGAAAAAAACTGAACTATTTAAGGGAAAAAACATTGGCCATGATATTTGAAAGAGAATCTACCCGTACAAGGGTTTCTTTTGAGGTAGCAATGACATTGCTAGGCGGACATGCGATCTATCTAAACAGGAGAGACATTAAAATAGGTGAAAGAGAATCAGCTGAGGATACTGCACAGGTTCTATCAAGATATGTTGATGCTATAATGTATAGGTCTCTAAATAAAAGAAATCTATATGATTTGGCAGAACATGCAGCTGTGCCTGTTATAAATGGATTAGATGAGGATGAACATCCATGTCAAATACTTGCTGATCTAATGAGTATAAAAGAAAAAAAAGGGAGATTAGATGGGTTGAAATTTGTATTCATAGGAGATGGAGATGATAACCTAACCCACTCCTATCTTTTAGGATGCGTAGCTGTTGGAATGAATATATGTATTGTGTCTCCCAAGAAATATTGGCCTAAGAAATATTTTATAGAAAAAACATTGGATATTGCCAATAAAAAAAATTTAGATGTAATATTGACAGAGGATGTAAATGCTGTGAAGGAGGCTGATGTGATAGCAACAGATACCTGGGTTTCACTTTGGTATGAAAACGAAAGAGAACGAAGAATCAGAGATTTCCATGGCTACACGGTAACCACAGAAGTAATGAATCTGGCTAAAAAGGATGCCATATTTTTGCATTGTATGCCAGTTCACTATGGAGAGGAAGCAACAAGGGAGGTAGTTCATGGCCCTCAATCGATTATTATTGATGAAGCTGAGAATCGCCTATGGGCAGAAATGGCATTGCTTATAAAACTACTTAGATAAAAAAGATTTTTTGACTAAAAAAGAGTCTTTAGCAAAAAAATTGTTTTTATATGATATGGAAGTGATGATTGATAAGCTGTAATGATATGTCTATAAATATGAGGTTGTATGACATTAGGAAATAGTCGAAACCTTTCCGACCCATGATTTTCCCCATATCTTTTATGTTCTCCATATCTGTTTTTATTAACAAATATGAGCTATGAATTGTATATGTCCATATTATGATGAAGGGTATAAGAAAAACAAGGGAAAGTATTGTTTTCATAAACAGTATTATGCCTAGTACCCCCGATATAATGAACATCATGAAAGAAATTTTTGCCGCATTTTTTTCTCCAAAAGAGGTTGCATATGTTTTTATCCCAAGTTTTCGATCACCATCTACATCATGTATCCCCTCAGGTAGATCATGTGCGTTATCTGTAAAATATGTGAAGATAGCCAGAAGTATCATGTTTGATAGACTCAAACTGTTTACCCAAAGCGGACCAAGAAAGGGTGCATTTAGCTGAACATAATTTTTTGTGACAAAAACATTGGATTAGAGAATACCGCAAGATATCCGAATATTGGTACTACTACCCATTGTAATGGTGTAAATATTTCTGAGTATGCTGGTATGCCAACAACTCTTTTTAGATACTTGTTGTGGAATGTCACAAACAACGCTGCTACTCCTACCAGTAGGAGACACCATAGACTGATAAAAACAGCGAAAACAAATGTCATAGCTGAGAATACAAGTGCTACTGTGAAAAATTTTCTTGGACTTATCCTACCCCTAGGTACTGGTCTGTTGGGATGAACAACAGCATCAACATCTGCATCTGTTATGTCATTCCATATAAGTGCAGCAAAGAAACCAGAATACAATGTCAGTATTGTAAAAACAATTGTTCTTATAACCTCCCAGCTATATATATGGATGCCATATGCAAGCATTGGAACACTAGCATACATTGCCACATAGCTAATTAGCTCATACCATGGAAATGGACGCCAGCTGAAAAGAAACATAAATGGTTGTTTCAAAACAAATAGTTTTTTCCTAAACATCTTCTTTTATCACCTAGCTCCCAAAGTCCATTCTACTAATATTTTTTCTTCTGTTTAGACTCCAATGTTTTTCAATCTTAAAATTATTGCAGGAATAGGAAAAACATACCAGTTTCAAGTTGTTTTGGAACACGGAATCAGTTGTTCCTAAAAGGAGTAAAAGTATGTGTTGTTAAAAAAATTTGGGTAACTTTTTTGTATGGGAACTGATTATTTGTATGTTTCAAAAAAAGAGTCTTTGATGGGGGCCCGTGAGGTAGTTTGGCATCCTTCCAGCTTGGGGTGCTGGTAACTCGAGTTCAAATCTCGGCGGGCCCATATTTATTTTTAGTTAGGAGACTAGCAAAAAAACCAGAGAAAAATTTTTAAATAAAAGAATGAAATAAGAGCAGATAGAGTGGGGGGGATTGAAATCTCCAATGGCGCTGTTTTTGTAAGATTAGATATCTCAGATGAAACATGTTTTTTGGAGACACAAGTTTTTTTTACAAAAACCAATACATAGATACGCAGGGATGGGAAACATTTAGTCTAACTTATTTTTTTACAGGATTTAGTACGAGCTGGTTTTTATGTTTCTTGAATATTATCTCATAATCCTCAAAAATGGGGTGTCTACCTATGAGAACAGGTATATCATTTCTAGTTGAAACATGAACCTGTAGATTTTCATATATGGTTTTTCGATCACTATCACCCAATATCATGTTGAGCTGAGCTTTATATAGTATTGTTGTTCCACCGGCTGTATCTACATGACCCGCCTTTGAGAGTTTTAGCTGAAGATATTTCGCAATTGCAAGTGGAATCACAATAAAGTCCCCTCCAGAGTCAAGTAATGCATCAATAAAAGGTGTTTCCCTACCATTATAATAAAACTTTATAGGTATGAGAGGATAATTTTTGTATTCAAATATAAGCTCTGAAGAGGACATCTTAGAACCCTATTGTAAACGAACATTGCCAGATAATATTTTTGATATTCGTATATTGTCGTATGGAAACTTGTCGGATGGATATTTTTCCTCCACTATCTTTAGAATGTCTTCTATGTTACGGCTGTGATCAACAATCTCATCGTTAAATAGCAGAACCCATTCACCAGAAAATTTTTTGAGAGCATTTTCTTCTTCTTTCATTGAAAAGCAATTATATACAGTCATATATAAAGTTTACGTAATCATAGGCTTCATCCCGAAATAGATAAATTAGGATAGAAGCTGTTTTTCTTAACAGGATGGGATGCGCTAAGAAAAGAATGAATCCACGGGTTGTAAACCATGTAAACCGCAACTTCACCATCCTCTT
>QMSS01000059.1 GCA_003649715.1 Thermoplasmata archaeon | reverse complement strand
TCATCTAAGAAATTGATGGATTCTGATGGTTTCAATGCTCTAATCTCGGATGTTTAACCCTATTAATTCATCCCAAGATCGTGTTTATGATGTGCCTATTGCACATCATTTAGGGATGAAGCCCAAATTATAGTAAAAGACTTAAATATCTTCAGCGTATCGTTGTAGTATGGGATAGGTATTGAAAAGGAAATATCAACCAACTTAGATGAGGAGTTGAGAAAAAAGACTGAGAAAAGGACTGAGGGAAAAATTGGTTTCTATATTCGTTTAAGTGTCTGCCTGCTGGTGAATCTGCTTCTTGTAATAGTCTGGTGGTTTACCAACTGGTATCAATAGGTTTTTCTATGGTTTATATTCTCTCTATCTGGATAGGGGAATAGGGGTCATAGCTTATTTCATAGGTGTGTTCTATGGAATAGGTTATGTTGACAGATTAGCAGAAAAAGAATATGAAAAACTTAAAAACAAGTGAATATCTCCATGCTTCAATCTTTTTATCACAAAAAAGAGAGAGAAATTAAGACATTTTTTTAGCCTCTTTTTTTCTCAAAATATCTTCTTGCCATCTCCTGTATCTGCTCGTTTCTTCTAGCTGTCAGTAGAATGTATTCCAGCAATATTGTTATGGATGTAAAAAATATTAGTACCCCTCCTATTCCCCCTAGGATATTTGCGATTTTTATTTGAAGTGTCTCTCCTGAGAACATGGTTAGTGTAAGACCGACCACTAATGCCTTATAGATTGAGCCGAATAGTACCGCGGATATCCCCAGTGCTCCAATGCCTATGAAAACAATAGCTTTTATTATGCTATGCTCTCTAAACAGTCTGATGATATCATTCAGTTTTTCTGGTCTGCCACCTAAAAAACGTTTTAGATTTGCATCCTTCCATAGTCTAAACCGCTCACCCTTCCTGTAAATCTCCATCTCCTCTTTGGAGAATCTGGATTCCTTGCTTTCCTTTAGCTGTCCGCTAAAAACATCGCTTATATCTTTTACAAAAGCTTCTTCCACCAAGGCAGAGGCTGTCCGGTCGCATTCTCTTCCATTTATCTCTGTTTTTTTTCTGATGATTTCTGCCAGCTTGTTAAAAAAATCAATGAAATCCTCCTCCTTAAGAGTTTCTTCTATAATTGGACGTATATCTGTACCATACCTGCCCTCTATACTAATCTTTCTCATTATACTATCAATAAAAGCCTGTTTGAATTTGTCAAACTTTGCCTCCTCTAAAATCTCTTTCCCTCTCTTATCAACAGCCATGAATCAAATCTCCTCCCTTTCATTTACCCAGATATGTGGTCTAGTTCTCAATAAATTTTTTTTTACAGAGAAGAAATAATTATTTCAACATGTACAACCATTATAAAAATGTTTTTTCATAACAGAGGGAAACCCTCTGTCTTTCCCCTTATCTTGTTGGTGAAATCATTTTTCTCTCAAAAAGATAAAAAGATATATCCTTTTGCTTTAGTGGTGGCAAAAAAAGAGATGTATTGAACTAAAAAATTGATTTCCTAGATATGTGGCTCCTAAACAGAAATCTATTTAAGATAGATGGAAATCCAGGTATTGGTTTGCAAAGGGAATAAAAAAACTAGAAAAAGGCTTTCAGATCAGGTTTCGGTTTCTACGAATCCTTTTTTGAGACCTTGCAAAACACAATGCTTTTTTATTCCTTTTTGTCAAAAAATAAGTTCAGACCATCAAAAAACAAATTTTTTGGTGTCTGAGGAGGTGAAAAAACATATGAAGGGAACTGTAAAATGGTACAATCCTCGGAAGGGATATGGTTTTATCGAAGGTGAGGATGGAAAAGATGTCTTTGCGCATCGGACAGCAACGCCAATAGGAACCTTTCTTAAAGAGGGAGATCAGGTCGAATACCAGGTTGAAAACTCAAAACGAGGGCCTAAGGCAATAAACATAAAGAAACTATAGATTTTCGAGTAATACCCTTACATTATAAGTATCTGACTAGGTATCGAACACAAAAAAAACAAAAACCATAGGGATAGAACATCGATGCATACTGCCCTCTGTTTTACCCTCATTTCTTCACTTGAATCTAAGGAGAAGGGTAATATCTGTTTTCTCAGCCATCTACTTCCCCTTTTTTTCATCCTCAAATTTCTTATATTCTACTTTTTTTTGTGTTCTGAAAAAAGAGAAGAGTAAAAATTGGTACAAATATTTAAATAGAAAAGAATCGATAGCCCAATCCGATCCTAACAGAATGAAAGGGAGAATACACTCCCAAAAAACTTTGGTGTATTTTCTTTTTTTCATTTTGGATGGGATACCAAAAAGAATAAGGGAGTATTAAAACCATGAAGGTTGTAAAGGAAGGAGATAAAGTTCTAGTACTATGTGAAGCCAGATTGGAAAATGGTGAGATATGCTATAAAAATGAAAAGGAAGAGCCTTTAGAATTGATTGTAGGAAGAGGAAAGCTTTTTCCAGCTGTAGAAAATGCTTTAAAGAATATGAAGGAAGGAGAAACAAAGGAGTTGACTCTTGAGCCAGAGCAAGCATTCGGTCCACATCTAGATGACCTTGTGTTGGAGGTTCCTAAAAGTGCTTTCCGTCAAGATGTGAATCTCAATGTAGGTTCTAGAGTGGAGATAAATACACCATCTGGCAAAGTTTTTTATGGGACTATAACAAATCTCAGTGATGATAGCCTCACAGTAGATCTGAATCATCCATTGGCTGGCAAAAAAATAATATTCATAGTCACATTGGTCTCCATAGAATAAAAAAAGAGAAAATGATATGATAAGAGTATGATAAGATTTCCTTTCTCATATTCCTCTAATTTATATACTCAATTTTATATTTCAAATACAAAAACAAAAAAGTGCAAAAGGGTCTAGAAAATTCTAGGAAACATCTTAAAAAAATAATAACTATATAATATAGAAAAATTTTTTGGACAATTACTCCTTTTTTAAAGATTGTTTTTTACAAAATCAAGTAACTGTTTTTTTGTAAATGGTTTTTCCAGAAAATTACTTATCTCGGAATCTTTGGCTTTAGAATTAGGTTTAACTGGAAAAAACGCTGATTTTTTTTCTGTACCAGGCATATGTGTGTCTACCAGTATAAGATCAATGTTTTTTTCTTCCTCATCGCTTTGAAGCACCTCTAATGCCTGTCGACTATCAAGAGCTGTGACCACATCGAACTCATTATCCTCTAAACATGACCTTACTTTTTCAAGTATCTCTGGTTCATCATCAACTATCATTATTGTCCTCATCTCTTCCCCCCGGCTCCATCCATATGTATACGTTTTTTGTTTTTTTTAGTTATCAGATTGAAATAAAAAAACATGTGTCATCACTTAAAGCTTTCCTTCCATAATCAACCCTCCATCCTATTTTTCCCATCAATTTTTTTAGGAAACTTTAAAAGTAACGATATCTTTTTCTTACAATTGATTTCATTATCATGATAAGCAGAGAAGAGGCTTTGGAATTATTGAATAAATATCTTAGAAATGAGAAACTGGTAAAGCATTCATTAGCTGTAGAGGCTATACTAAGAGAGATGGCGAAAAACCTAAATGAAGATGAAGACCTATGGGGTCTAACTGGTTTGCTACATGATCTAGACTACGAGTACACTAAGGAGGAACCAGAAAAACATGCAATTCTCTCCTATCAAATATTAAAAGGTCTTATACCAGATGAAGGAACAAATGCTATCAAAGCTCATAACTATAAGCATACCGACCAACTACCTACAACATTACTCGACAAAGCATTAATTGCTGCAGATGCAGTCTCAGGTCTAATCATCGCTACAGCCCTGATCATGCCTTCAAAAAAACTCTATGAAGTAAAATTAGACACTCTTATAAACAAATTTAAAGACAAATCCTTTGCTGCAGGATGCGACAGAAAAAGAATTGAGCTATGCGAAGATACAGGCCTCAGATTAGAAGACTTTTTAGCATTAAGTCTAAAAGCCCTTAAAAACATTTCAGACAAAATAGGTCTATAAAACAACCATACTCTCTAGATACTACGACAGGTAGGCCTCAGGCCAAACCATATCCAACTCTATTATTTCTACAAAAAACCTTAACTTATAAAACAGCAAGTTTAATAAACCATAAACATTGTTTAAACTAATAAAAAAAAAGAAAAAGATGTTTGTGATCCCGTGTACGAGGACGAAGAAGGCACCGAAGAGGAATACATACGTCTACCACTACCTAAACGAGATAAGAATGAGATGTTTGCAATAGCAGATAGATTAATGGGTGGATCCAGAGTCAATGTTATATGCGAAGACGGCAAATCCAGACTAGCACGTATACCAGGCAAAATGAAGAGAAAACAACGGGTAAGAACCGGAGACCTGCTAATAATAAAACCCTGGGACATACAAAACGAAAAAGCAGACATACTATTCAGATACAAAAGAACCCAGGCTATAACCCTTAGTAGAAGAAAACTACTACCAGAGGAACTCGATGTCTTCTGAAAAATTTTTAGATGAAAAATGGATCAAAAAAATAGATAGAGAAACACAACATCTCATAGACCGCATAGGCGTCGATAGAAAAACATTAGATGAAGTTTTTGACAAATCCACTCTACTAAGTATAGGAAAACTAATATCGGACAGACTAATCGACTACCTGGACTTCCCCATATCCACTGGAAAAGAAGCAAATATTTTCCGAGGAATGACACCCAACAAAAAACTAGTAGCAGTAAAAATATACCGGATCTCCACATCAACCTTCAAAAACATATCAAAATACATCGAAGGCGACCCAAGATTTAGATACATAGACAGAAGCAGAAGAGAAATCATCTACGAATGGGCGAAAAAAGAATTCAAAAACCTAGAAATACTAAAAAACATCAATGTAAGAGCACCTACACCTATCAAGAGAATAAACAACGTACTGGTAATGGAATACATAGGAGATACTGAGAAACCTGCACCGTTACTAAAAGATGTGCAGCTAAAAGATCCAAAAAAAATATTCAACACACTAATCACCTTCATATCCACAATGTACAAAAAAGCAGGATTCGTACATGCAGACCTAAGTGAATACAACATATTAATACATAACAACAAACCCTACATAATAGATCTAAGCCAAGGAGTCTTACTAGAACACCCACTATCACATGAATTCCTCAAAAGAGACATACATAACATAACAAGATACTTCAAAAAATTCAATATAAAAAAAGATGAAAAAAAACTATTCCAACAAATCATACAGAAAAAGGACATAGAGGATGTGAATCAACAAAAATGAGATACCTAAAAATACCAAAAGAACGCATAGGCGTACTCATAGGACACAACGGAGAAACAAAAAAAGAAATAGAAAAAATATCAGAAACCAAAATAGATGTCGACTCCAGAGATGGAGAGATAACCATAGATGACAGCAAAGCAAAAGACCCTCTAACAGGACTAAAGACAGAAGATGTCATAAGAGCCATAGGACGTGGTTTCTCACCGCAACACGCCCTGAAACTATTCAACGAAGACATCGATCTATACATCTTCGACATACATGATTACGTTGGAAAAAAAGAAAGCCACATAAGGAGACTAAAGAGTAGAGTAATCGGCAGAGAAGGAAAAACCAAACGAGTGATAGAAAACCTAACAGGAGCTCACATATCAATATATGGCCATACAGTATCAATCATCTCAGACATTGAATCCATGGCCATAGCTAAAAGAGCAGTGGATATGCTGCTAAGTGGAAGCAAACATTCTAAAGTATACAGGTTTATTGAGAGAGGCATGAAAAAACTAAAAATGGAACAAATGCTATAAAAAACATCGCTAACCTAAAGGACAATATTTTAATACAAAACCATATTTCATCTTGTATCCAGAACTCCCTCTCTTTTAAAGAGTGGGAAACCAAACTGTGCCGTCTTAGCTCAGTCTGGTGGAGCACTCGGCTGTTAACCGAGCGGTCGCCGGTTCAAATCCGGCAGACGGCGTACACATCCTCTCCAAAATCTACCATAAGTTGGCTCAAAAAAACAAAGTTTTTTGAATTTATGGATTTTATGGAATCCATCTACTTTAAAAACATCTCTATCAAAACCTTAAACTACACCTACCTACAAGTTAAATGTCTAAAACGTTTTTAAACAATTCTATCCCTTTGTGTCCCCCATCCTTACTTTCGATGCCAACCACTCAGACATACAAAAACTATATAAGCCAAATAAATGGTAGGGGGATGGTAGAAGATAGAGACAAATTCCATATAATTTTCGAAACCATAAATATTCGAAAACATTTGGAATCTCCCTATCTTTTTCTCATCACTAAGGATCCAATATGGAGTAAAAAACCAATATGAATCCAAAGAGATATAGACGGCGAACTAAAAATCAAAAAACAATTCAAAAAAAAATCGTCAGATGTACTCTACTTCAACGTCCAGTATGGAACACCGATGTATGCGCAAAGTTCACCTCAAAAACAGAGCCAGATGCACAAAAAAACTGTGGAAACTGCAGATACTCATTTTAACATCTTCATTTATTCCCATTCATAAAAAAGACTTTTTATAGTCTAAACAAAAAAAATCTGTTCTGCCAAATAAAACAGTTATTTTAACCAAAAAACCATTTTTTTCTTATTCAGACAAACATCATAACTCTCCTGAGATCCTCAGGAGTAAAAAAATAGAAGCCCATTGAGTCCAATACATATTTTCTGACTCCACATTTTCAATAATGACGGCATCTTTTTATGGCAGCATACACAATTCCTTCAATCTTTTTTCTAACAAAAAATAAAGGAAAATTATGCATGTATTTATGCATGCATAAATTATATAAGAACAAAATACATGTAATTTTTAAAAAATCAAAAATACCTCATAGGATGAAAAAACATCATTTAGGGATTGGGTGTATAAGGATGGGATGTGAATTTAAAACTAAGGTCAAACTAGATTATATACAAGATTTTGAAATGATGTTTGAAAGAATGAAAATAGATAGACCTAGAGAGGCAGCAACATACTACACAATCCTTGTTATCGACAGTCCCAGAGAATTCTCAGATTTCCTCAAAGTAGCTGAAGAGTTAGCAAATATAACAAGAAGACCATTAGAAACAGGTAGAGCCTCTCTGTTACGAAACGGGCTTATTGCAGAGGTCCTATTTGCCACAGATGCAGATGAAGACTTTGGCAGAGAAAGCTATCTCCCAGTACATCCTCGTGTCATATGGGAGGAAATAAAGGATGATATAAAAAACGTTGTTGCCGAAGACACATACAATGCCATGCAGAACCGTCTAAACGAATATGGAACAGCATACAATGAAAATTTCAAAAAATATGGGATTAAGATAAAAAGAAATGGCAACGTCACACTTCGATACAGTGGAAAATGGATATTATACAACATTCTAAACAATTGTCTAGAAAAAAGTAATCATCTAAAAATACAGATCGGTGGAGAAAGATTTTTCGAAGAGCCCTTCATCAAATACTTCAAAAAATTTCTAGAATTGGATACAAAAGTTCAGCTTATAATAGATACTGAAACCAATATCAATGCAGCAAAAGAGTTAAAAAAAGCATATGGTGACAAGTTGGATATAAGATACTTCTCTGAAAATACATCAGGAACCCTACGTAACTATGTGTTTGGAAAAGAACTTGCGGTAAATGGCATAAAAATCTTACCTGAAAACAGCGCTGAACCATCATACATAGGCACAGCCTATGTAAATCTTGAGGACATAGAAGTATTAAACGACAAATTTGAAAGCCTTTGGAATCTAGCAAAACCGTTATGACCAAAAATAATGTTTTGGGCTATTCCGCGTAAAACGCATTAACATAGCTAAAACTTTTTTCTTTCTAACTTATATCTATTTCACAGTTTACACAGTTTTATCTAGAATATAAATAAAAAAGGAAGAATGAATAGCAAAAATTGATTTTTTTCTTGGAAGGAAAAATAGAAAATATAAAAAAGATGGGGGGATTGATTAGAGATAGAGATTAGAGATAGTCTATTATTTATGCACTATTTTTTTGGTATGATCCTTTCTATCTCCTCGCTTTTTCCGGCATCCCATATGGCTCTAATCGCTAGTAGACCGGCAGCTGGTGCAACAAATACAGCTATCATGCCAGCAATACTTGTGAAGTATGGTCCTATGATCTCCAGGTTAGCGAACCAGTCGATACCTGCTGCTGCACCAATTCCAACAAGCATTAATGCTGCAATCAAAAAAGTCGGCACTTTGTCCTTTGTAATGGTTCCTACTGCGAAGAATGATAGAATACCTACTATGAATCCTAGAAGCGCTAGAAGCCCTCCAATTGGAGTCCCATAGTTTGTTTTCCAGCTGCTTTCAGCACCAAAGGCCAACCCTACAATCACTGCTATCACGATACCAAGTAGAAACAGCCAGCTTCCTAACATTTTTAGAGTGCGTTCCAATTTTTTCCCTCCTTTCTATTGTAAGCATGAACAATGCTGTTTTCATATTTAAGTTTTATGTTTTTTCTGCTGTGTTGCATAATTTAAGATAGTAAAGATGCATTCCTCTTTTGGGATGCACCAATGAAAAAGAAAAGATGGGGTAAAAAATACGTTGATAAAAGGGATTGGCACACGTATAATGAGAAG
>QMSS01000205.1 GCA_003649715.1 Thermoplasmata archaeon | reverse complement strand
TGGGCCAACGAGGTGCTCCTGGCCCACTATTTCGTCAAAGCTCCTTGGCCTCATTCTCTCCGCCAGAGGCACGTGCGTTTTCCTCTCAGCATTGGGCATATTACATAGACCCATTTTCGTGATGTTCAGGGTAGATCCGCCATCTTATTTTTGAAGGTTAAGAGAAATCACGAGTCCTGTCAATGGATTGGAGTTATTGGAATTGACAGGGTCTAGATTTTAATGATAACCTGCCCTTTAAATTTGTCCGGCACCCCGAGTAAGGAGTTTATGAATTTTGTAATAAAATTTGGTTAATCATATCTTAGGAGGAATTATTATGGGAGTTAAGAGGTTAGAGAATTACATTAATGGTGAGTGGGTGGAAGCGCGGACTGATGAGTATGTGGAGATTATTAATCCTGCTCGGATGGAGTTATTGTGTGAGTGTCCGATGAGTGGGAAGGCGGATTTAGATGCTGCGGTTGAAGCTGCGGTTGAGGCGTATCCTGAGTGGCGGAACACGCCGCCTGTTGCGCGAGCGAGGTATTTGCACCGGCTTATTGAGTTAATGGAGGAGAGGTTTAATGATCTTAGTGTGGTGCAGACGCGGGAGCATGGTAAGACGATAGATGAGTCACGGGGTGAGACGAGGCGAGGGATAGAGATGGTGGAGGTGGCCTCGGGGATACCGACGACGATGCAGGGTTTTAATCTTGAGGACATAGCGCACGGGATAGACGAGTATGCGATATATCAGCCGTTGGG
Source organism: Thermoplasmata archaeon (assembly GCA_003649715.1). Classification (GTDB taxonomy): domain Archaea; phylum Thermoplasmatota; class E2; order DHVEG-1; family DHVEG-1; genus B82-G9. The sequence goes on along the minus strand of QMSS01000205.1, from coordinate 1,771 downwards.
GGTATTTTGCTGTATAGCGCCGTTTAATTTTCCATTTATGGTGCCATTGTGGTTTTTGCCTTTTGCGATAGCTACTGGGAACACGTTTATAGTGAAGCCATCGCCTCGGACGCCTATGAGTCAGTGTGAGTTATTTGAGATGCTGGACGAGGTGGGATTGCCTCCTGGTGTGGTGAACATGGTGCATGGTGGTGCGGAGATAGCGAACGGGTTGATGGAGCATCCTGACATTAAGGGGGTGACGTTTGTTGGGTCTACGCCTGTGGGGAGGCATGTTTACAAGAAGTGTGGTGAGACTGGCAAGAGGGTTATAGCGCAGGCGGGAGCGAAGAATTTTATTGTTATAATGCCTGATGCTGAGATAGACAAGGCGATGGTGAGTTTGATGTCATCGTTTTTTGGCAACAGTGGTCAGAGGTGTTTATCTGGGGCTAATTTACTGGTTGTAGGTGATGATAGGAGGTACCGGGAAGTAGTGGACAAATTTGTTGAGGCTGCGAAGGCGATTCGTGTTGGTGATGGGTTGGATGAATCGGTACAGATGGGACCTGTGCAGAATGTGGAGTCGAAGAAGAGGATAATGGGTATGATAGAGAAGGGTATAGAGGAGGGGGCGAAGCTGAGGCTTGATGGGAGGAAGCTGAACCTGGTGGGTGATGTGCCTGAGGACTGTTTTTTGAACCCGTCTGTATTTGAGGATGTTACGCTTGAGATGACGATAGCGAGGGAGGAGATATTTGGTCCTGTGGCGAGCATTTTGAGGGCGGGGGATCTGGATGAGGCGATAGAGATGATTCATGAGGTGCCTTATGGGAATGCGGCTTCTATTTTTACGAACAATGGGAAGTGGGCGAGGCAGTTTCAGCATGATGTGGTAGCTGGGAATATAGGTATAAATGTTGGGATAGTGGCGCCGATGGCGTTTTTTCCATTTGGTGGTATGAAGGATTCATTTTTTGGGGTATTGCATGGACAGGGTAGGGACGTGGTGAGGTTTTTTACTGAGTCTAAGATTGTTATACAGAGGTGGTTCTGATGAAGTTAAACACGATGGCGGCGGTGATGACGTTTATAACGAAGGTGGAGGAGGATTCTGCGGGGTTTTATGAGAGGTGTGCGGAGAGATTTCCAGAACTCAGGGAGACGTTTTTATCCTGGAGCAAGGAGAACAGGAGATTTGAGAAGACGGTTAAGAGGACGTATTACGGTGTGATAACGGATACGATAGAGAGCAATTTTTCATTTGAGGGACTGGACACTGAGAAATATGAGTTTGACACGGAGCTGCCCCAAGACGCGGACAGCTCCGTTATAAAGAAGAAGGCAGAAGAGATAGAGAGAAAGATCAAGGAGTTTTACCTTAAGGCGGCAGAGCTCTCTGAGGGGTTATTAGCAGATATTCCCAGGGTGCTAAGGAAAATAGCCAAGAAAAGAGAAGAACGAGATCTTTCGTTATAACCCAGTGTGCCCCCAGAAAGCACGTGAAGTAGTCTACTTTGAAAATTCTGAGCTTCTTGAGGCCGGGACATCAGTGGGTACTGCCTCGGAGTCAGCGATCTCAAGGGCCTTATCCAGAATTTCCATGGCCTGGTCAACCTCATCTTCCTTTATTATAAGGGGTGGAGCAATTACCAAGTTGTCGTACCACGCGGCCATGTAAAGGCCATTTTTCATGGCCTCGGAGGCTACTCTGACGGTCATGAGAGGACCAGGGCCAAACTTTTCAGCTTTAACATTGAAAGGTTCTTTTGTCTCGCGGTTCTTGACCAGT
>QMSS01000204.1 GCA_003649715.1 Thermoplasmata archaeon | reverse complement strand
TGGAGGTGAAGGTGAGCCGCCTGCCCTCAAGCTACGACGGCACCTTCCAGCCACACGTGGCCTTGAATCCGGACGCGGTGGTGCTTCGTTACCGATAAGGCTTGTGGCCGCTGGAGTAAGCGACTCCAGCGGCCACCTCTTCTTGTAGACAATAGGAAAGGAGGTCTAAGTGTTAAGGGAATTAGCGGTTCAAATCCTGTGCTTGGCGCTTTCCCTGCCCTTTGCTGTGGTCTCAAAGGCCCAGCAGGCGGCGGTGCGGGCGATCATCGAACCTACCGAAAGACCGGGCTTGGAGCTCTGGCTGGACAAGGACTGCTACGAGGCCGGGGAATCCCTCGTCATACATTTTAAGTCCGAGAAGGGCGGTTATCTCACCCTCTATAGCATAGACTCCGCTGGCAACGTGAGTGTGCTTTTCCCTAACGCTTTCTACTCCTCCCCTCGGATTAATGGTGGTGTAACCTATTCGCTGCCCGCCAGCGGGGATCCTTTCCGGATTGTAGTCCAGCCCCCTCCTGGTGCAACTCCTGGTGATAAGGAGATCATCTGGGGCGTGATCACCGAAAAGCAGAGACCGCTTCCCACCGCCAAGGGTATGGACCCCGAACAGTGGGCTAGAACTGTGCGAGTGCAGTTAGAGAGCCTGCCGTCGTCCATTTGGTGGGCCAGCAAGAAGGTGGAGTTCCGATATGGGCCTTGTGGCGGAGAGGAGAGCAAAGGAGAAGTATACGCGCTATTGGTAGCAATTAGTGACTACGCCGATGACCGAAATGATCTAGATTATCCAATCTCTCAGAACATAATACGAGCCTACCGAGAAGTTCTAGGGAAATTCTTCGATCACGTGAAAGTGCTTGACGATGAGGAGGCAACGAGGTCCAGGATCCTCCAGGGCATCAGGGGTTTCTTGGGCCAAGCTGGTCCTGAGGACATCGTTTACTTTCACTTCGCTGGGCATGGATATCACGTGCGCGATAAAAATGGAGACGAAAAGGAAAACGATCCGGCTGATCGCTACGATGAGATCATTTGTCCTTACGATATAAAGGTCGCCTCGGGTAAGCTTACAAATGTTATATTAGATGACGAAATCTGTGATACATTTGCGAGTCTTAGGGCTGGCCGTGCGGTTTTAGTCTTCGAAAGCTGCTATAGCGGGACAGTACATCGTGGAGGGGAGCATTACAACGTTTTTTCACTCCCCTGTCCGACGATGAGTGAGCTTCTTGTATATCCAGGAGGCACAATGGCCGACGACTTTTCGAAGTCCCGTAGCTATAGGGGCGGACCAAAAGTGCTGGCGTTGGAAGCCTGTGGGCCCACTCAAAGCGCCTATTATGTCAACAAACCTGATGGTTTGAGCGTGTTCGCGTTCTTCATGTTGCGGGTTCTAGAGCAATTTCGGGAAGAAGCGGACACTAATGGCGATGGGTGGGTCTCTCTGCAAGAGGTGTTTAAGCTTGCCGCTCCTGCCGTTAGTGAAACAATTGAAGAAGAGGTAGGGGAGGAACAAGACCCCATGATGTTCGACTACATCAAAGAGCCAGTGAACGTGAAGAAGGTGCGTTAATGGGCAAAAAGTCCTCCTGTAACATTCGAGCCCCGGCCCTTGGTTCCTCCAACTGAGGGCCGGGGCGGAAGGCTTTTTGGAACTCCCGGCGCTGTCCAAAAGAAAATGGGGACTGTAGATCAAGAGCTTCTAAGGGGGTAGGGATGAAGAAAATTCTACAGTGTTTCCTATTGTGTTTCGCGGTCGCCACTCTGCCCGTGTTGGGGACAGAGGGGACGGTTGGAGAGGTGGGGCCTGTCTTTGGTCCTGAAGTTCCTCAAGCGGTACAAAGGGAGATTGCCCAGTATGGGTTCAGAATTATTAACAAAACCTACTCCAGCTTCTTTTCGCTGTATGATGCCAACTACCATGCCGGGATACCACAGTTCATCACCACCGACTGCGTCCTGTACCTGTCGCACGTGGCCGTAAGCGCCTCGATCCGGGCCCTGGAGCTTGGTTACATGTCCCCTACACTGCATGGATTCCTTAGGCGGTTTTGGGCCCTTGGGAAACAAGCTCACGAGCAGGAGATCCCCGATAACCAGAAAGCCGCTTGGAAGGCAATACTGGCCAGAATATACGTGGCTTGCAAGCTCCTGGGTGACGATCTTCCCCTCCCTGCCATACTGGAAGACCAAGCCCATCAGATCGGGGAGGAACTGAGGTTGATCCGAGATGCACAGGGGCCCGATACCTCCCCCTTGCTCGGCTATCCCGTTGACTATGTCCAGTTCAAGCCCCGGGGGCACTACACCATTTCCGAAGAGTTCACCCGATACTTCCAGGCTGTGAAGTGGCTCTCCCTCCCGTTTCGACTCCTCGACCATGACGAAGCCCTTCAGGCGATACTTCTCACCAGGGCCCTCATCGCAGACGAGGAGCTCCGAGCCCAGTGGAGCAGTCTTGATGCCCTGGTCTCCTTCATAGCCGGTCCCCCTGACGATCTCGACTTCTCCTCCCTGGGGCCTCTTGTG
>QMSS01000203.1 GCA_003649715.1 Thermoplasmata archaeon | reverse complement strand
GGAGATAACATTTACTGCTCATCCGCATTGTGGTTTGGCTACATTTGTTTTTATACATGATGGTGAAGTCACACCGATTCCTAGGTTTGTTGATGTAGAAGGACTTTTTCGGAGAATGGAAGAACTTGCTGTTAGGGCTAAAAAGTATCAATTTTTCATAAAAATTGCTAAGAAACTTAAGAAAAAAGGAGATCTGCAGAGGACATTTGATAAATACTTTGGCGAATTCATTGATAAGAATAGGATGCCAGAGGGCATGGATATTATAGAGGTTCTTTCGGATATAGCCTTTGAAAGAGATAAAAAGTCAGTTGGAAAGTTTACTTGGAAAACACTGATGATCGGAGCCATGCACTTCCAAGATGCATACAACTACGACATAGAAAGAGTAAAAAGATGTGTTATACACTATACAACACCAGACAACAGAATAATACCGTTCTGCGCATACAATGCAGGACCGAATTATAGAGAAGAAATAGAAAAAAAATTCAGCATCCCATTGGACAAATGGAAAAAAGAAAAAAAGGCAAAAGTACTTGAAACAGCAATAGAAACCAACACATAAAATTCTCTCCTCTTCCTAATACCTCTTGCTTGCTTTTCTTTTCAGGATTTGATCTTCATCCAAAAAAATCTAAAAAACAAGATATTTTATGTTCCAACAGTTTACTTCCAGATATAGATTCAGAACTACCTTCCGCTCACAATGCCGATACCAAGTCTCTTATCACCTTCTCTCTGTCTCCTGCCTTTACTACACCGCTAGCTAGTAATACACCATCTGCTCCTAGCTCTATAGCCTTCGCTACGTCTCTTCCATTTTTCACTCCTGCACCACATAGTACTTTGATCTTGTCATCAACATGTTTCACGGCTTCTACAGTTCCACGTACAACATCTGGATTAGCCGTGGTAACCGATACATCACCGCCTATTAGCTCCGGAGGTTCCACTGCTATAAAATTGGGTGAAAACGCTGCTATAGCTTTTGATGTCAAAACATTATTTGAACACGCTATATGATCCAAATCCAAATCTTTCGCTCTTGTTATACAAAAATCAATGTCTGCAAGATTCAGTCTATGTTCACTATGATTTATCAAAGTGCCAGATGCCCCTGCTTCCTTTACGGCTTCTGGTAGCGTCCATCCAGTATGACTCCCAGGTGTTATTGGATCAATATGCTCAGCAAAAACAGGAATGTCTACATGCTGTGCGCATATATAAATATCCGTGGCCTGTACGGCAATGGTTATATTCACACCAGTTTCCTTAGATATCCTATCTATGAGTGAAGCGAGTTCCAATGCATTTTTACCGGTTGCTTCGGCATAGGTTTTTACATTCACAACAATAACAGGTGTTTTTAGCATAATACATACCATCATTTTTTTTTGCTGGACAGTAATTCATTTCAAAATATAAAATGTCTTCTCATTTCGTTAAAAATTGTTGAAATCAAACTTTTTATAAAAAGAAAGAATAGGAGATGCATCATTTCTGTATTAGATTGGATTTAAAAAACAAAAATGATGAGAGCATACGGTTTATGGGTGATGGAAGTAAAGTCATTTAGTAGTTTTAAAAGCCAATTATTGTGGGGGCTGTATGGTCTTTATCTTAAGTGTTGTTAGAGTCTAGAATTTCAAGAGGAGAAATTCTGTTTTGTTGTAATTTCTAGTAAGAAATTTTATACTTTTACTGCTGAATATTGTGAAAATAATATGATATAAGTAGGAAATGTAGGAAATACTGGATACTAACTACTAACAGTAGTTATATAAATATGTAAATGTGTTGTTTTTGTTGTTATTTATCCTGGAATGTTAAGATTTTTTATATATCTAGGTTTCCATCGAACAGTGCAAATACCCAACGTCCTAAGGGATCTCCACAGTGTCCAACGAAATCGTTTTTGAGCGTTATTTTCTGGAATCCACGGAGTACACCACGTTGTGTTTCACGTGCATCGAAGGAGATATAATGTACATATATGGCTCTAAATGTGATGTCACGTCCTCCGTTGATAATTCTTGGTTTTGTGATTATCCCCCTTATGAAGGTTTTTCCTACGAGGCCCGCTGCTGTTTTGCTATGTTTTGTTTCTGTGCTAAAATTCATACCTGCTGCTAGTGGGAGTGTTGTTATCATTAGCATGCATAGTAGGATACCAACTATCCTTCTCTTCATTTTTATCATCCCTATCTTTTATTTAAATATTATATTATAATATCTCATATATTAATCTTTCGTACAAAATAAGATGATTTATGGGCCTGCCGGTATTTAAACAGGTTAACAGGAGAGATATTCAGGAACAGGTCTTGAAGTTTACCTCTGTTGATTCAGTAAAGATTTTCTTAGTATAAATGCCTGGGTTTTCATTTTACTTCTGAACTTTTCTTTTTTTCAAGTATTCCTTATTTTGTTTATCCCAGTATTCTTCCATCTCATGCAGTACTTTTTCTTTATCTATCAAAGGATCTTTTGGTTCATATGCAAAACAAAGAAATCTTTCCCCGTTGT
>QMSS01000202.1 GCA_003649715.1 Thermoplasmata archaeon | reverse complement strand
TATACCACTCTGAGTGGAATATAACGGAAAAACCTCTCGTAGATATCCCTGTAGCGAAGAAACTTGGGCTTCAAGGTGTGATGCCCTCCCAACAAATTCCGCCGACTTGGCTCTAAGAGCTCTTGGTTCAAGAGATCTTCTGGAAAATCCTTGACCTGGGGTATTTTATTGAGCACCTCAATATACTGCCTCAGCTTAGAGTAAATGCTCATACAGTTAATCCATTATCCGGGAAGCGGTGTCCTCGGATGTAATCTGCCGCATCCTTGAGTCTGTCGTAAGCTCCATCCAGCCAAGCCTTGAAGAGGATAAGAGGCATTCGCGGGTCCAGGCTGTCCCGACGCATGGTCCATTGGTAAGCATTCGGCCAATTAAATCCTGGCACAATGGTGAATGCCATGCGATATCCGGACTCATCCAACACTTCGAAGCAGCGTGAGTCACAGTTCCATCTATTCCCAAAAGGATAGGCAAAATACTTTACCTCCCTTCCTATGATGGCTTCAAGGTCTCTCTTTGCACCTGCTATTTCCGCCCTCACGGAATCCATTGATGGCTCCCGCGCCAGATCAGTGTGGCTCTTCCCGTGGGCACCAATAGTGACTAGCCGGCTGTTTGCTAGAAACCTCAGGTCACTCGCCTTTAGTCCGACTTCACCGGGTATTCCTATACAGGTACGAGCGAACTCTAGTGCCTCCCCTCTACCAAGCCCCACGAAGTCCGAGGGCGCAAAGAGGGTTGCGGGTACACCTAGATGAGTGAGAACAGGGAATACGTTGGTAAGAAAGTCCCGGAATCCATCGTCAAAGGTTATGGCAACATTTAATAGTTTCGTATCCAACCTATCCAAGCTGTCCAGGTCGTCCAGCGTTATTATATTACAGTGAGCCTTCAGCCAAAGAAGTTTCTGGGTGAGAAGTGGAATGCTCTCCTTTTCTACCCTGTGGAAACAAATTACTCGTACCAATACATTCCGGTGTCTCCTAATCACTCTCCTTCGTGCAGCAGCAAGCCCACTCACGTGAAAGGCCAAAATCAGAATATCTCTCAAGTACCTCTTCATTTATCTGTCAGATGCAAGGAGTCTGTTTTCTAGCTTGCTCAGAATGGTTCCGCCTTTGTTGACAAAATGAAAGATAAGAAGCCCTTTGATCAGAAGACCCAAAAACTTAGTTTTCACAAGCGAACTGGCGGGACTTAGGGTATCTTTGTGTATGGCCTCAGAAAATCCATAAGGAAGTCTAAAATGTTTGAGAGCTGAATTGAATATTTCAAAGGCCCTCTCTCTGAAATTTTCTCTTCTATTAAGTTCGGATAGTTTCAGGAGATTGACCGAGAAATCTAACAGCGGATCGAGGCGTACAAAGGGCTCATCATCACTGTTAGGTATGAGCATGTTACGGTCCGCCCTTGAAAGCCAAGAGTCGCATGCTCTTTCTGCAAGTTTGAGGCTCTCCTCGTCATTGAAATCAACTGCTATGTCAATCATGGCCTCAATGATCGAGTGATTCTCCTCAAGACGAACCGAATACTTTTTGTTGTTCTTTAAATTGATCGAGTTAAAAAATCTCCCATCAGGCGTCGTGGCCCTTGTTGCAACGGCTTCTCTCCACCGAATAACGGCCCTTGCCAACTTTCGATCACTAGAGGCTCTATACAGAGCCAGAATGGAAAATATCAAGTAGGTATCACCCTTGACAAGAATGGTTTCATTCATTCCAGGGCGTCCACGCAGTCTGAATTGCAAATCAAAGATCCCCTTTGATATCCAAGGCCAATCAGTTCTACAGTGTCTCAGAAACATGGAATGAACTTTGAACGACTGTGTCGCCAACCATTTTTCTGTAATACGCTTGGCTAAATCTAAGTAATTGTCTTGCCTTGTCAAAAGATACATATTAACAGCAGACTCAGCCAAATAGCCTGAAGTCATGACCTCTGCAATCGGTAGGGTAATGGCTTTCTTCCCGATGAAAAAGCAGCCATAGGAGGGGAGGCCATTCACCAGGCAGAACTTGAAAGTTCCACCGATAAGCCTGTCAAAGGCCTCCTTGAGTCCCTCCTCCCTCTGGACTCTATACATTTCCGAGAGGCCCCAAAAGGTGTCGCCGTACCGTATTAATGGGAAGAACTTTATTGCCTTCTGAGCGCTTCCCTTGTCATGGTAAATGAGTCCGTCTGAAGCCTGTGATACTGAAAGCCCTCTGAGTGCCTGATCCAACGCCCATCTCAAATAGTCGTCGTTGCCCGTAATCCTGCCGAGGATAGAGACATATTGGGCGAAGTCTCCCAATTCATCGATACACAGGTGATTTCCCACCTTCTTACCCGCTCCGCAGTCTCCAACTGCACACAATAGTCCATCTGCTCGGCAATAACGGTAAAGACAATCAACTACAAAATTAGCAATCTTAAGAAACAAGATTCTGTATCCTTAGGCCTCTTTCCTCGAACAAAAGGCCAAATGGAAGTCCACAAGTTCGGATGCCCTCTTGTTGAACTCAAATTCTTCTAAAACAAACTTGCGAGCATTCCCTCCCAAACGCCT
>QMSS01000201.1 GCA_003649715.1 Thermoplasmata archaeon | reverse complement strand
CGCATGGTTTCTGAAAGCTACCATCATCTTGCAAAACTTTTAAAAAACCAATATGGTGCTAGTGCTACCCTAATCGGGGATGAAGGAGGTTTTGCACCAGCTCAGATAACAAATGTATATGATCGACTTGAATTAATGCTTCAGGCAGTAGAAAACGCTGGTTACGAAGGGCTTATAAAAATCGCTCTTGATCCTGCATCTAGTGAGTTTTTCTATGATGGGGTATACAAAATCGGTGATAAATCCTACACAGGCGGAGAACTAGTTGACTTCTATGTGGATCTATGTGAAAAATATCCTATAATCAGTCTTGAGGATGGATTAGCTGAAGATGACTGGGAGTCATGGGTTGAATTAACAAAAAAACTTGGCACAAAAATCCAGATTGGTGGTGATGATATCTTTGTTACAAATACCAAAAGAATACAGAGAGGAATAGAGCTAAACGCAGCAAACTCAGTGCTAATAAAACTTAATCAAATAGGAACAGTAACAGAAACCCTTAACGCTATCAAAATGGCGCATGATACTGGCTGGACCGCTGTAGTAAGCCACCGTAGCGGTGAAACAGAGGACAACTTCATCGCAGACTTGGTAGTTGGAACAAGCGCAGGGCAAATAAAAACTGGTGCACCAGCACGTAGCGACAGGAACGCAAAATACAATCAACTGTTGAGAATAGAAGAAGAATTGGGCGAAGAAGCAGAATACCCAGGCATATATTTCAGACTAGATCACCTAGCATAAACATTTTTATACCCTTTATATTACCAGTTTCTTGGAGGATTAAATTATGAAAATACTTGTAACAGATAAAATAGCGGATGAAGCTCTCGAGATTTTTAAAAAAGCAGGTCATGATGTAACCTATAATGAAATGGATCCAAATACACTTTTGAAAGAGATATCTAAATACGATGCACTTATGGTACGGAGTAGAACAAAAGTTGTTACTGATGTTGTGAATGCTGGTGCAAAAGGAAACCTTAAGGTAATTGGTAGAGCAGGAATAGGTGTAGACAATATAGACATAGAAACCGCAGCAAAACACAAAATACCCGTTGTAAACAGTCCAACAGGTTCAACTATGAGTGTCGCAGAGCTTGCTATAGCGCATATGCTTGCATTATCTCGTCATATCCCAAAAGCAGATTCCACTATGAAACATGGCGAATGGGCGAAAAAACAACTAAAAGGAAATGAATTGTTTGGGAAAACTCTTGGATTAATCGGCTCGGGAAATATCGCACAGCATACCGCAAAAATAGCTAAAGGATTTGGAATGAAAATACTAGTTTATTCCCCTCATTGTACTGATGAAAAAGCAAAAAGGATGGGTGGAGAAAAAACAAGTTTTGAAAATCTCTTGAAACAATCTGATTTTGTATCCCTACATATACCTCATAATGAAAATACTCATTATATCATAAATGAAGAGACACTTTCTCTGATGAAAAAAAATGCATTTTTAATAAATATTGCACGTGGTGGAACCGTCGATGAGAAAGCGTTATTCAAAGCATTAAAAGAAGGTAAAATAGCAGGTGCTGGTTTGGATGTATATGAACAGGAGCCACCAATAGATAACCCATTTTCACAATTCGACAATGTAGTACTAACACCACACATCGGAGCAAACACAAAAGAAGGGCAGATACGAGCTGGAACAATCTGCGCAGAACAAATAAACAAAGTTTTAAGAGGGGAAACCCCTGATTTTTGCGTTAACAAACATCTTTTCTAAAGAAAAATATAACTAGTATGAGGTGTTTTTTATCTCTGCAATGAAAAACCTTGATAAAATAGTAGATAAAATTGAAAAAAACATAGACAGCAAGGACAAAATACGAGAAAGAGCACTGAGAACATCAAGAGAAATAATAGTAAACTGCCGTAAATCAATTCAAAACATCCATCAAAGTAAATACCGAGAAGCAAAAACACTTATCAGTAGAGCATCCAAAAAAATACAAGAACTCTACGATATCACAAAGGAACACCCTGATTTATATCACGCTGGTTTTGTAGAAAATGCCGCTCAGGAACTAGTAGAGGCAAACTGCTTCTACAACATAATGAAAGGAAAAGATCTTCCAGATCCAGATGAATTAAAAACAACATACAGCTCATACCTACTTGGATTATGTGATCTAGTAGGAGAACTAAGACGAGCAGCATTAGACAGCATACGACTGGGAGAACCCAAAAAAGCAGATGATTATCTCAACATGATGGAAAATATATATGCTGAAATCATCAGATTTGATTACCCTTCTGGTCTCATTCCGATTAAAAAGAAACAAGACATGGTTAGAAATCTTATAGAAAAAACACGAGGAGAACTAGCTGTTGCCAGCTGTGAAAGACGAATAGAATATCATACCGATGAATTCAGCGGTATGCTCGATCAGGTAAACAAAAAAAAGAAAAAACAAACCAAAAAACAAGATACAGATGATTTAGATTTAGACAGCATTCTATAAAAAATATATTTTCTCACACGGCTTATTTATACGAAATGTTTATAAAAACCCTTTATATACTTCAGGGAGGGAAGGCTGACTTT
>QMSS01000200.1 GCA_003649715.1 Thermoplasmata archaeon | reverse complement strand
TGTGGAAATAGAGTGTTTTATACGCCATCCTACTCCTTTGCTGAGAAGTATGGCTCTGAATAGTTTTATTCCTCCAGCTGTTGATCCTGCCGCGCCGCCTATGATCATAGCGAGCGAGAGTAATAGTTTTGCAGATTCAGTCCAATTTCCAATGTTTGCTGAGTAAAATCCTGTGCATGTTATAGCTGATATGAATTGGAAACCTGATTCTTTCAGTGCTAAGAGTAGATTGTTTTTATAATGTAGATCTGGATCATTTAGGTTGATGAGAATCAGTGTTGTGACTCCTAGTATTATGAGGAGTATCATTGCCTGGAACTGAGCATCAGATAAAAACTTTTTTATTCTACCCTTCAGAAGATCGTAGTGTGCAGCAAATGCAATGGATCCTAGGAGCATTAATATGAGTATGGCAATCTGTGTTATCGTGTTAAAACCAGCTATGCTGTTATCTGTTACTGAGAAACCACCTGTTGCTATAGCGGTCATGCAATGATTCAATGCCTGCCAGGGGTTCATGCCATCTGCTGTCAGCATGCCTATTATCATGACTACTATCACTCCAGCTATGGTGTATAGGAGGAATATCCACCAGATTGTTCTAACTGTTGAGACTATGGATGGATGTGTTTTCTGTTCTCTAGCCTCGGATTTGTAGAGTACGAAGGAACCAGTTCCAGGTCTTGCTAGTATAGCGAGGGTTAGGACGATGACTCCTACTCCTCCAACCCATTGTATCAGTGAACGCCAAAACTGAAGGGTGAATGGTAGAAGATTTTCCTTGTCAATCATGGTTAGACCAGTTCCTGTCCATCCTGACATTGATTCGAAAAATGCAGAGATAAAATCCATGTGTATTCCTGGTAGATATTGGATGAGTAAAAATGGGATACAGCCTATGAGAGAGATAAAAAACCATGCGAGAGCAGCTGTTACCATAGCAGCTTTGAAATTAGTTGGAGGAGCTTTTTTGAAGATAAGATACAGTAATGATCCTATGGCAAAAAACATTAGAGCTGTGAGAAACAGAGGAGGCAATGCATAGTATTCACCAAAATATAATGGTACGATTAATGCTACAATAGTGATAAGCCCAATTACGATAAATATTCCACCTAGGTCTCTAAGAATGGTTTTCAGATCACTCATAATAGTTTAATTCCTCCCATCCCATGGGGGCCTATATTTTTATTTTTTTGTCTGGCAATCAAACTTTGTTTCTCCTCCCTGATTTCATATGAAATCACTAGATCATCTTACCTAGAGCATCTTATCTTGTTTTTTGAAACAAACATTGGATGTCTAGAAAAAGATGAAAACGGAAACCATCTTATATTCTTACTGATTTTTGATCACCCCTATTTGTCTGTTTAGATCTGCTATTAGCAAATCTGATATGTCTTTTTTTGTAAAAAAATCTGCTTTTGCAGCTATTGATATTTTTGCTGCTAATTTACGAGCAATTTTTCCACGTTTCGCTTTAGGAGATCTATAGATGAGTGGATGCTGGAATATGATACCATGCTTCGGAGGTTTTCCTCCATCCTTTTTAAACTTAAATAGAGCTTTTTCAGCACCTAATATTTGGATTGTGGAAGAGGGTAATGTAGCAAGATGTTCTAAACTACCAGATAATGCTATTAGTCTAGCACCTATCAACGGCCCTACAACTCTGCTGATATTTGGTGCAATTCTTTTCATATCCTCTTCTATTTGTTTTTCTAATCTATTTATTTCCTTCTTGACACTATCAAAGATGTTTCTGAAAGAACTAATTTTTTCTTCTGACGTAGATACCAGTGACCAATGATTTAGGCGTTCGGAAAACAGATTGCATGTCTGTATAAGATCATCTAGTGCATTAACCATCTGGATTATCTGAATATCCTCTGCCATAAGTCTCTCCCTTGTTTTTTTCTCAGCCAACAAACATGATACTCTATTGAGTAGATCTATGGAGAAACCAAAACTATTAGGATCGACATCTAATTTTTTAAAAAACAGATTTGAGGGGAAAAACATTCCAATTTTCTGTAATCTACGTTCATTGACAATAACATCATCGGTTACATCTCTGCATATATCCCATTCCTCAGGGAGTATCTCACCTCGGTCTATCTTAATCAATCTCTTCACTATCTCTTCTTCATCTTTTGGAAAAACAATTTGTTTTTTTATTTTTTCACCATCATGTAGGAATGTGCCAAACCATTTTGTTATAAGATATAACATAGGAAAGATCCTGATGGGTAGATAAGAAAAATCTTTTTAATCTATTTTACGGCTTTTTTATCAAAAGGGATAGAGTGGGTGATGGAGAGTATTATACAAAAATTTTGAAATTTTTTTGTTTGAGCTGCAACAATTTTTTTGTGTATTTAGGATTTTAGGATAAAACAATTCACAGCTCAACTAGGAAGGGAAGAGAGAGGGAGGGGGGATAAACATAAAAAAATGTGATGTTAACAAAGAATTAACCTGTTTTTTTCCCTTCCTAGTTATTATCCCATTTAATAATGAGATATTGTGATGGGGCTTTAAGAATGTTTTTTGTAGATATATATGCAGA
>QMSS01000199.1 GCA_003649715.1 Thermoplasmata archaeon | reverse complement strand
TGCTTGTGTATTATTTTCTTGCCCCCATGTTTGAAGGATATTCTGAGGGTGCGGAAATCCTAGTTTGAACTCTGACCACATCTGCATAACCGCGGCGCCGCTGTAATTCCATTCCTCTTGTATATGATACGGATAGTCGGGATAATAATTAATACAGTAGTGATTCAAGGTGAGGTTAAAGTCGAAAATTCCACCGTTATTAATATCAGTTTCAGTAACCTCATGATTTGTGACATTAATGGAATATGTATAGTTTTCAGGATCATATGGTCCATCTAATTCCTTCTTAGATGTAATCCTTAATGTATCGCCGGTGTTAACATCTGTGCCAGCAATTAGTTCGAGACTGTAAAAGTTACTGTCCTCTTCTACTGTAGCGGTCCATTCCTCACCAGTATTAATATTGGTGATCTCAACTAGGGGATTTATTTCAGGAGTTACACCATCGCTTTTGAAAATATATCCGTTAATGGTAAACAGTAGAGGAGGATTTCCGATGACGTATAATTTTCCATCATCACAGCCGACGATGATATCAGCGATACCATCTCCATCACTATCTGCTATAGCAGGTGATGAAATAGACGGTGTTCCCAGCGAAAAACTATTTTCAACCTCACCAGTATCACCATTTAAAGCATAAAGAATTCCAGATCGTGCCTGAACGATGACCTCTAGGTGTGTATCTCCATCTATATCTGCAATAGCCGGAGAAGGAGATGCATAGGTCCAATCAGAGCCAACATCCCTAGTCCACCTAAGAGTTCCATCAAGATTGATTGCATAGACAAGACCTGTATAGTACGGATATGCTAAGATTTCAGGTTCCCCGTCTTCATCAATGTCACCCGCAGATATACCACCATAAAGACCAGAACCCGCAGTTGGATAACTCCAGATCGTGTTCCCATTAGCTCCATTGAGAAGATAAATATTGCTACCCGAGAAAACTGCAATATCATCAATACCATTGGATCCATAATCAACTATTGCAGGTGTTGACTCTATCCAGCTCCAGCCACTTGGATTTGGTTGAACAGCCCAAACTTCGTTGCCATTTTCACAATCAAACACATGTATATACCCATTATAGTCTCCAATGACTACTTCAACTCCATCATCACCATCAAATTCTCCTATGGCTGGAGCAACTACGATATAAGGAGAATCTAGCCGTATACTCCATTTCTCTCTCGGCTCTCCATTAAGATTCTTTTCTCCATTCAAGACAAAAAAGTTAGGAGTATCAGATAAGCCTGCAGATCCGCCGATCAGCACTTCAGGTTTACCGTCTCCATCGACATCAGCAACACAGCTGTGACCATCAATACTATTAGTGGAATCCCCGGTGAAATACTCCCACATTTCAGTACCATTATGGTAGAGAGCTACAATACGTGCGTCTTCACTACCAACTCCAAAAACTATGTCTAACTTCCCGTCGTCATTTAAATCAGCTAAAGTGGGAGTAGACCAAACTGCACTGTTTATGTCATCAAAAGACCATTTGAGATCACCTGTTTTTAAGTCAACTGCATAGACTGGTAGGTTAGGATGGATGGCATCTGAACTGAACACCGCATCCATATGTCCATCACCATCAAGATCTCCCACTACTGGTGAAAGCACCCGTTCACCGATATTATAGGTTAGTTTTTCTTCCCAATTGTATGCCGCACCAACAGCATCGGTAACACCATTTCTTGTATTATCATGCTGATATGTCCTCCATCCAAGAGCACATTTTTTGCGATAATTTATTATTGCTACACTATCTATATCAGCGCCGTTTTGCAAAGGTCCAGTGGGATCATAGATGGGATTTCCCTGACTGTCAAGACATGAGCCATCCCCTAAAATATCTATGATTCTTATGTAGTTTATATTTTGTAGGTCTACAAGTCCGCTTTGCACAAGAGGGTCATCAGCTAGATCATCTAAATCAAAGGCATCCCCACCTGCCTCTTCCGGGTCAAAGGGATCAAGATTATTTGTGTCTACATTTGCATATACAGGATGAACACCAGCGAGATTCGTCACATTATCTGGGTATATCCCTTCATAGGGACCGATAGGCCCCGCAGTTGTTGATATCGAAGGAAATCTAGCAAAATGTTCCCCATCTGTACTTACCTCAACATATGCAAGTTCGGCAAACACCATACCCGTTGATGTGCCATTGACATCCAAAATGAAAAAGGGATTCTCAAAGACAATAAAATCTTCTCCTGGGCCATTAATAATGGTTACATTAAATGCAACTGTCACACTCCCGCCAACACCTAGAGGCAATACATGATATGAACCTTGGTATGCTCCTCCTCCTCGTGGTCCACCCAAAATAAGATTAGTACCTCCGCCTCCACTGTATTCAACGACACTCGTCACAAACCGATCAGGTTCTTCAGCCCCAATTTCTACAGCGAATGATTTTACTGCTGGTGTTGGATCGATGTTACCTGTTTCGTCTTTTGCTTTCACTTTAAAGATGTAGTCTCCATTTGGTAGATCACTGTATGTTTGTGAGGTGGAGGTTGTCCAGGATGACCAACTTTCATCGATTCCTTCCAAC
>QMSS01000058.1 GCA_003649715.1 Thermoplasmata archaeon | reverse complement strand
CTTCTCATTATACGTGTGCCAATCCCTTTTATCAACGTATTTTTTACCCCATCTTTTCTTTTTCATTGGTGCATCCCAAAAGAGGAATGCATCTTTACTATCTTAAATTATGCAACACAGCAACAGGATGGAAATATTTAAATACTCAAATGTTGTTAACTATTGTTAACAGGCATGGTGTTTGAACATCATGGGGAGGAAGAAAATAGTTATATAAACTTAGGTTAACAATAGAAGTGGAGATGCATATACCTACTATATGAGGAGTAATATCCACCAATTTTTTTGCATCCCATCCTTTCCTCCTCTCCTCACCAGAACCTACTTCCTCAGCAGACAGGTTTTGCATCTCCACATAACTCATTTTCTTATAAAATCGAAAAAAATTGTTTCTTTTCTAGAACATTGATTTTTTAGTACATTTCTTGGAACAAACCAAAATAAAATCTTAAAAAATAAATTTTTTAGTATAAATAGAAAAATGGCTTTATACAAGAGCTTCTATTTAGTTTTCTTTGGTGTCGGAATTTGGTGGATATATCTACAACAATATCCTCTATAAAACTGAAAAACCCAACCATATTAGCATCTGGCATAATGGATGAAGATGCTGGGAGCATGCAGAGAATCATAAAAAGGGGTGGGGTAGGTGCTGTTGTCACAAAATCCATTGGGCTAACAGCTCGGAGGGGATATCCAAACCCCACTGTTATCGAACTAGAACATGGGATTTTGAATGCTATGGGCCTTCCAAATCCCGGCATAGATCATTATGGGGAAGAGATTGAGAAAATAAAACATCTGCAAACACCAATTATTGGAAGCATCTATGGAGCAAATCCCGATGAGTTTATAGAACTCAGCCGAAGAATGGAAGATCTCGACGTCGATGCCCTGGAATTAAATCTAAGTTGTCCACATACAAAAAAATATGGTTTGGAAATAGGATGCGACCCCTATTTGGTAAGAAAAATAACATGTGCAGTTAAGGAAAATGTCTCCATACCTGTTTTCATCAAGCTTTCGCCAAATGTTACAAGCATTATAGAGCTTGCAAAGATGGCAGAGGAAGCTGGCGCAGATGCAATAGTTGCTATCAACACTGTAAAGGCTATGAAGATCAACATAGATCTGAGAAGACCTATTTTATCAAACAAAATTGGAGGATACTCAGGAAAGGCTATAATGCCTATAGGTGTGAGATGTGTGTATGAGATAGCAGAAAACATACAGATCCCTATCATAGGAGTCGGTGGCATAACAACGGGGGAGGATGCGATAGAATATTTTATGGCAGGAGCATCTGCTGTTCAGATCGGATCCGGTGTTTACTATAGAGGTATCGATATATTCAAAACAGTATGCAGTGAAATCGAAAACTGGATGAAAAAACATGGTTATAAAAAACTGTCAGATCTCATCGGAGTTGCACATATATGAAACATGTAAATCTACCATATATAACAAAAATAACTGATAGCAGAATAGAGGCGAGAGGAATCAAAACACTACTGTTTAGATATCCTAGAGCTGTAGATCCCGGGCAGTTTTTTATGATATGGATACCAGGTGTAGATGAGATACCGATGAGTGTCTCATACATTTCTCAGGACATCAAAGGTATAACATTTAGAAGAGTTGGAGATGCAACCACTGCTCTATACAAATTAAAACCAGATGATATGATTGGTATTAGAGGACCCTATGGAAATGGTTTTAGAATCGATGGAAAACATATACTCTTTGTTGCTGGTGGAACCGGCATAGCCACATTGGCACCGGCTATTGAGAAAGCAATAAGCAAAGGCATTGCCTCTACCGTAGTTATTGGAGCTAAAACCTATGAAGAAATATTTTTTGAGGAAAGACTAAAAAACCATAATGCCAAGATACATATTTCTACAGATGATGGCTCCAGGGGATACAAAGGCTATGCATCTGATCTCTCTAAACAGATTCTCAACAAAAAAAGAGAAAGATTTAATTCAATCATTACATGCGGACCAGAGCCAATGATGAAAAAATTACTCGAAACATGTGGAGACATCCCGCTTCAAGCTTCTTTAGAACGATACATGAAATGCTGCATAGGTCTATGTGGACAATGCTGTATCGGAGAAGGACTACGAGTATGCGTAGAGGGCCCAGTATTTGATGGAAAAACATTAAAAAACATAGAGGATTTTGGCGTCTACAGGAGAGATCCTACAGGTAGAAAAATTAGGATCTTAGGATAAACATGATTATGATCAACCATAGATCATTGATCATTCTAACCACAATACTCATAGCCATATCCACAACCCTCGCCGCTATCTTCTCTCTCAGTATACTCATACCAAAAAGCAACAACTGGGCATTTACCATGACACAGATCGATAGACTTCATAGATTAGGCTTCGACGGCTCGGGGGTAACAATAGGCATAGTTGACACAGGCGTAGATATTCATCACCAGGAATTTGATCCATCATCCTTCATAGCATGGAAAGATTTTGTGAACAACAGATCTAAGTACTATGACGATGATGGTCATGGAACCCATATAGCAGGTATACTGGTCTCAAAAACTTCCATCCAAGGGTTGCTTTCCGGAATCAATATGCAAGGAATAGCACCAGGTGCAAAAATTGTTGTTGCCAAAGCCACATCAAAAAATCAATATCCCTTCAACCAGATAAATGACAGCCTGATAGCAGCTAGCATACAGTTTTGCATAGACAAAGGAGCCGACATAATATGTTTATCACTGGGTAAAAATCTAAAAAATTTGAAACTAGATGAAAACAGTAAAACAGCGGGACTAATACAAAAGGCTATAAACAACGGCATATTCGTCATTGCACCTGCTGGAGATGACGGACAAGATGATGATGGCAACGTTGTATTTCCTGGTACACTAGATAATGTAATCACTGTAGGAGCAACCTGTAAAACCGGATCCATAGCAGTCTTCAGCTCAAGGGGTCATCAATACCTAAACACTCAAAACCCTAACAAAAAACCAGAACTAATAGCACCAGGAACAAAAATAATGTCTACTAGAAACAATGGCGCATATGGAGAAATGAGTGGCACATCTCAAGCTGCAGCATATGTAACAGGTATAATAGCATTACTACTACAAGCATACCCAGAATACAAACATGATGGATCCAAAAATAGAAATCAAACAACAATAAAGATGTTCAAAGAAACATTTGCAAAAACTGCAAAAAAAATAGGGCCATTAGAAAAATACAATGACCTCTACAGACATGATGATCTATATGGATACGGGCTGATTCAAGCATTCACTGCATACGAAGAACTAGCAAAAAACCTAGAATAAAAAAACTATATTGAAAAATAGCTAAAAAATTATATCCTTGGGAGGGACAAACAAAAATATGGTTGTGTACCATGATGAGATAAAAATACAAACCACTGGAGAGGTAGATATCATAGATCTAACATCAGATGTACAAAACATTGTCAACAAATCCAACATAAAAAATGGCCTAGCATGTATATTCGTGGGAGGATCAACAGGAGCTATCACAACCATAGAATACGAACCCGGGTTGAAAAAAGACCTACCCAGAACACTTGAAAACATTGCTCCAAAAAACACCTACTATAACCATCACGAAACATGGCATGACGATAATGGACATTCACATGTGCGGGCATCCATAATAGGACCCAGCATCACAATTCCAATCAGAAATGGTAAACTACTACATGGAACATGGCAACAAATAGTCTTCATAGAACTAGATACAAGACCAAGAAACAGAAACATAATAGTACAACTCATTGGGGAATAAAAAATGAATGTATTTGATGCTATAAACAAGAGAAGAAGCATAAGAAGATACATAGAAAAACCAGTTGAAGATGAAAAATTACTCAGACTGCTACAGGCAGCAAGACTCGCACCTAGTGCAAAAAACAGACAGAACTGGGAATTCATAGTTATTAGAAACAAAGAGATAAAAGAAGCACTGGTACCAGTATGCTATGGACAAAGATTTATCTCCAAGGCACCAGTGGTGATAGCAGGTGTCGCAGATCCAAAACTGAGATGGTACAAGCTCGACATGGGCATAGCATTTGAGCACATAGCGCTAGAGGCAGTAGAGCTGGGCTTAGGCACCTGCTGGATAGGCGCATTTGATGAAAAAAAAGTCAGTCGAATACTTAACCTGCCTAATAATCTCGAAACAGTTATACTAATGACCGTCGGATACCCACAGGAAATACCACCACCCACTCCAAGAAAAAAATTAGATGAAATAACTCATTATGAACTCTACCAGGTTAGCTAAAACCTCTCTAAGAAATCGAAGGAGATAAAACTAGCCTTCCCATCACCATACAACACATTGATTTTTTCTCCTAAAGAAAATCCTGTTATTACAAGTTCTATACCTCTGAACTCTTCTTCTCTATTAATCTTTCCACTAAAAGATACAGCCTTTTCCCTCCAAAAGCCAACCAAACCCAGATTTACAGTCTTTTCTGTAATTTTTTCACCTGTTCCATTATATAATATCAAGGTAACAGATCTTATATGTGCTAAAACCGGTTTTTCGATGTAAAGCGTTGCATTCCATCTACATGGCTGAAGAAAAACAGTTTTTTCCAGCACATAATTCAGTCTACTAACATCTCTCAATATACCCCTTGCAGCCCTGATCCCACTGCAACTCTCACCTGGTTTAGTCCAGCTTAGCCTTGTAGAATCAAAATACAGTGTGTACTCTCGTGGAATAACCCCCAGCCTGTATTCTAAAAAACCATAAGAATGATTGTTATCCTCTACTTCTAACACTATTGTGTAGATGAGTGGAAGACCTTTCAGCGAAGAAATATTTTTAATCTCGAATACACGAGACACCATACTCTGTTCTGACACAGTGTTGTCATAAAAAAACCATCTGTATCCTATGATATGGCCATCTGGATCATAACTCTGAGAGGCATCTAATGTTACATGTTCTCCTGCATAGGCTACGGCATCTACTAGAGTCTGATCGACATACTCTGGTGGGTTACTGATTATTCCTGTAGCTGACACAACTGGCTGAGGAGCTAAATTATTGTTGT
Source organism: Thermoplasmata archaeon (assembly GCA_003649715.1). GTDB lineage: Archaea > Thermoplasmatota > E2 > DHVEG-1 > DHVEG-1 > B82-G9. The sequence continues at coordinate 3,859 of QMSS01000058.1, read as the reverse complement.
GCCCATCAGAAGACCCTGGATTTATATTCTCTGTTGTATCTAAACAGCCTGAAAGAAGAGCCGCTATGATCAGGATAAATATCCATACAACAGGTTCAATAATAGATTCTCTCATTATAATCCTGCCCGGATAATATTTTTTTGCCAAATATCAACTATCACTCCAAAATTATATCAAGATAGTTAATATATAAATGTTTTTTTACAACTCTTATCTTTTGCCTCCCATCGATATAAAGACTCATATGGTTATTAGTAAAAGTAAATGATAGAATTTTTTAAAAGGACTATGTGCATATATTTTTTTAATCTCGTATTCCTTTTTCACTTACTGAGAATACAGCCTCTCCCTCTGGTAGGTTAGGTGAGTCTATTAGTCTTGCTATTCTTTTTCCTCCCTTGCTTTTACGCAGGTATATTCTGAATGTGGCGGTGTGTCCCACGATATGCCCTCCGATAGGTCTAGTAGGGTCTCCAAAGAAGGCATCAGGTTTGGCAGATACCTGATTTGTGACGCAGACCACTCCATTGTTCAGATCACCCCATCTCATCAGATCGTGCATATGTTTATTCAGTTTCTGTTGTCTATCTGCTAATGCTCCTCTGCCTACATATTCAGCGCGGAAATGAGCCGTTAGGGAATCAACCACTAGGAGTCTTGCAGGGATTTCTTTGGATAACTCATTTACTTTTTCTACTAGGAGCATTTGGTGACTGGAGTTATATGCGCGTGCTACATGTATTTTCTGCAGTACATCATCTGGATCTAGATCACATGCCTCTGCCATTTGGATTATTCTATCTGGTCTAAACGTGTTTTCAGTGTCGATATAGAATGCATGGCTTTCTAGCCCGCCTTTTTCTGCGGGAAGCTGTGCGTTGACACATAGTTGATGTGCAATTTGTGTTTTTCCAGATCCAAACTCGCCAAACAGCTCTGTTATGGCTTGACTTTCGAATCCTCTTCCACCTAGTAGTTCGTCAAGGCTTTTGGATCCTGATGAGATGTAACCGATTTTCGCTCGTCGTTCTAGTAGTACAGCTCCTGTTTCAAAGTTTCCGATGTCTGCTAATTTTCTTGCAGCTTTTATAATCTTAACAGCAGTTGCCTCACCGATATCTACGACATCGGATAATTCTCTTGGTGATGCAACAGCTATACTCATTACATCAGAGTATCCAGATTCTCTTAGTTTTTCAGCAATAGTTGGACCGACACCTGGCAGGTCATCTATCTCGCTTTTCCCCATATAGAAAACCCCTGCTGTATGGATAAAGAGATAGGTCTTTATAAAAGTGTTCTTTCTTTTTTTTTACATTATTCTCTCTATCATTTCTAGAACAAAACCGCTGTCGTCTATTGTGTATCGTGCAATTCCAATTTTTTTGGCATAGTTTCTCATTTTTTTGACTGATAGAAATCTTTCAAAGGCTGATCCCTTTTGTATGACATCTAATTCTAAGACGCAGTCTGCTAGTCCTTCCATTTTTCTTTCAAATACTTCTCCATGTACTCCTTTGCTCATAACTATAAACAGAGCTCCTCTGTTTTTAAGATTGCTGATCTTCATTGCATAAACAGTGTTTAGAACTTCTTCATTGGGGTATTGACTCAGGAAAAAATCAAGTGAGTTTATTATTATCTTTTTTTCAGATGTTGTCTTTTTAATTTTGTCTGATAGAATAGCTAGAAAATCTTCCTCTCCTACATTGGTTGTTGGAACACCTGTTGATCCAATTTCTATTAGTTCCTTAAGTTTTAGTTTGGATCTCTGCTCATATATGCTTACTCTCTTGTTTTCTCCTTTTAATACGCTTTGATAGTATTTTGATGATATGTCTACAAATTCTATGTCTTGTGTATTCCATCCAAACCTTTCCATTGTTTCTACTACTTCTTCCTTGGTTTCGTCAGTTGTGAGGTATAATACGTTACCTGTCGCGGCAATCTGTTTTACTAGTATTTCGATACTGCTACCTGCGGTTCCTAGTAGAAGGGTTGTAAATCCTTTGGGGATTCCACCTTCTAGTAGTCTATCTAGTTTTTCTATTCCTGTACTTATGAAATGTTCGTCTGTCATCCTATCAGTTCATATACTCTTTTTTTTCATAAATATATTTGGTTATGGGTAATCGGAGCTGTTGTTATTCATTTCTTATCTGTTTGTTTTGGTCGTAATATTTTTTTTATAATCACTTCAATTTTTAGAGGGTAGTGTAGGACATTTTTTTAGATAAAGGAATCCCGCACCCTAAGTATTTTATCGTTTAAAAATATTATTTTATTAAGATATTTGTTTGTTTCTTCTTCCTCTACCACTAAAGATATGCTATGTATGTTTTCTGTTCTTGTCTTGTTTATTAAATGGTAGAAGAATTCTGTTACTGTTTCAGGATCATTATATATCATTAACGCGCTCAGTGAGTCTATCACCAGATATTTGTTTATGTTTTCCTCAACATTTGCATCATGGAATATGTTTATGATCTCCATACTTATTTTTTCTAGCATTGTTGGGCTTTCAATGTAAATGCACTCTGGATATAGTTTTGAGATGCCGGCAGCCCGGGATATACAGTCAATGAATCTAATGTTTCTGTGATCTGACAGATTTGGAAACGTTTTGATTATGCTGTCAAATGGTTTTGTGACAGTCACATATGTCCATATATCGTTTGTGCTAAACATTTGATCAAAAATCGCCTCAAGTAATTCAGAATAGTTGTTTCCCGGTACTATTATGCCCACGGACTGGTTTATTTTTGCAGCTGTAGATATTCTTTCTCTCAATCCCTCTATAATGGTGTTGGCCATAGCCATCCATCCTCATGATTTCAACAATGGAGTAAGCTCTATCCCTCTTTTGGAGGATATACTCATAGCGAATTTTGTTCTGCTATGTGCAGTTCCTCTCATTTTGATTAGCTGCAGTGTTCTTATAAGGTCACCTCTTCGATCAACATCCCCTAGAAATATTATTCCATCTGCGATAAACTCTTCTATCTCATACTGTGAATATCTAAAGGTCCTAGGTGGCACCTCTGATGTTAGGAACGTTGTACATTTCATAGCTGCAAGGGAAGTTCCTAGTTTAAATATAAAGTCTCTGATCATTTCCTTTGTCTGCAGTCTGTAGCATAAAGCTGTTATAGAATCTATTACTAGACGTTTTACATTCAATTCTTCTGCTATGTCCTTTAGAATATCTAGCAGAGCACCTGCATCTTCTACAGTGTATTTCTCTGCATCTAGTCCTAAACGTTCACTGATGATTCTTAGATCTATTAGATTAACCATTCCTGATTCAATCAGTTTTTTATCATAAAACTCAAATCCCTCGAAGTTTTTCGTCAGCTTAAACAGAGGTTCTGTGATAGTGAAAAATACACCTCTTTCACCACGTTTAGCTCCGTTAATGAGAAACTGCATGCATAAAGTGGTTTTACCAGATCCACTACTTCCTACGACGAGAACAGTACTACCAAGAGGAATCCCACCGCCCATCTGTATATCAAGCTCTTTTATACCTGTACTACAAAACTCTTCTTCTTTGCTGACCATATATGTCATATCTCTCCTCTTCTCGTTCTAGCTGATATACAATTGTTGAATATAAAACTTAAGGTTAATTTACAAAATTACAGATTTTTTTTCTGAGCCAATTTTTTTTGATGATAGTGCAGGGGAAGGGATTTGAACCCTTGAACCTCTGCAGGACAAGGCCCTGAACCTTGCGCCGTTGACCAGGCTTGGCTACCCCTGCCGAAAAACAATTTAGAGATTCAGAATAAAATAGCTTCTCTGCTAGATTAAGATTGGTTTGTTTTTCATGATGATGAGTTCTGTGATATAGGGCAT
>QMSS01000198.1 GCA_003649715.1 Thermoplasmata archaeon | reverse complement strand
TACAGAATTACCAAACTTCTTTGCAGCAAAGTCTTCATCTCCAGGAGGCATATCCACACCAAATTTACATCCGTGGTCACCATTCTTTGTTGAAATGCCTATCATAGGGGTTGCTGAAAGGAAATATACCTTTTTTGCTCCTCTTTTTTCTGAGAGGTAAATAATCCTTTCAAGAACATTCATCCTTACGATACTGTCGTCTATGACCACAAGCGTTTTGTCTCTGATATCAAATCTATCATCAATAAACAGAGTTTCTTCCAATAATTTGATCCTATCATCTTGTGAGGGGCCCTGGAAAGAGCGTTTTTGCCTTCTCTTGAAAAATATCTCTCTGAACGGTATACCTGTCATCTCACTGTATGCTCTTGCCATTGGTTTTGGAGCAGCTGGTGCATATGTTACAAAATCTGCATCATCAGGCTTGATTTCACTTGCCAGTTGCTCTCCCAACCTACGCCTGACTTCGAGAACCCTCCTTCCGTTGAGGACAGTCTCCCAGCGTGAAAAATAATTGTACTCAAAAAAACAGAAATGGGGGTCAGACTCGACAACCTTCCGTGTCCAGTACTTGTACTTGGTTTCTTCGAGTCCAATATAGACGATCTCGCCTTCCCTGATTTCTCTGATTGGTTCACCCCCGATTGCTCTTATGGGGAAGTCCTCCGATGCACAAATGATGCTGCCGTCCTTTTCTCCAAGCCATGCAGGTTTGAATCCAAATCTGTCTTTCATAACTATAACATAATTATTTCTGGAATCGAGCAATGCAAGCACATATGAACCTGGTATGTCTCTCATAAGTTTCTCCTCCCCAAACCTTGCATAGTAATGGGCAAGAATCTCTGTATCTGTATCAGAATACAATCTTGAACCGAGATCCTTAAGAAGTTTCTCGACATCCGTGTACTTAGAAGGATCGTAAGGAAAATTACCGTTATGAACTACTGCTATATCTGCTCCTCTGACACGCACAATAACCCCATCATCTGTAACAACCCCTCCTATATGATGGGGATGCGCATTTGTTGCTACACTCTCCTTTGATCCAAATGTAGAATATCTGACATGGCCTATATAGAGTTTTCCTTTTATGTGTCTTACAAGTTGTTCAAGCTTGAAATCTTCAACCTCTCCTGCCCACTTGATTATATCAATGCCATCCTCTCTTTTTGCAGCTATTCCTGCAGACTCCCTTCCCCTGTTCTGGGATTCCTTTAGAAGCTTATATGCATCATGTATATTGTAAGGAGCTACAATTATTCCGCATTTTTCTCTAGGTTTCATATAATCCCCAATCACCAATTGAATATTAAAACAAAACCTTAAATTTCTGACTTCTGACCCAAGAAGGCTCTACGAAATTAATTCTGAAAAATTCACCTCATCATCAGGTTTTGAAGTCTTTGAAACTTCCAATGCAAAACCAGATAGTAGAGCTAATCTTCCCTTAGGATTCCAATAAATAAGTTTCAGAGCCAGATACATAGTATTTTAAACCATTTCTCACAGGTTTTATACAGAGTGCTCTTATATCCGGTGATAGTTTTGTCATAGGCATCACCAAATATATAATTTTGTTGAGATCTGTAAAATAAGAAAGTGTTAATTTGGAAAGTTTACTTTACATCTGTTGAAAATCTTGTATGCTTCAACTATGATCTGAACGGTCCTGAAAATTATTTATAGCCCCGCGCGGATTTTCGAACGATATCCTTGAGATCAGAGATTGATATATTCGAACCGCGGTCGCGAGGTTTCCCCATTGAAGCTGCCTGAACACTGTAAACAGCTTCTTTTGGTCTGGGCCTTTTTTGAAAGGCTCGTCCAGAGCCTCGCATGCTGAGTCGTACGGATTCATAGGATCCGCCTTTGACCACTACACCACGGGGCTGTTGTGCGTTTGGATTATATTTTGTATTCACTAATATAAATTTAAACTCCGTGTGCTTATAATGTGAAATATATATGATGCCTGTTTATCATGATCTGTAAGCTCTATGCTAACCATTAGACAGATACAGGATACCACTGTCTTTCTCTGAATAAGAAGAAAGATTGTAGTGTGAAATATCACACTTCATTGACTACAGTCTCGATATGTAACGGCTGGATACATCCGCAGTTATATGTATTTATATCTGCTATAATTATAAATAATAATATATGGATATTCCGAATTTGTTAGATCCAAATTCCATGCTCGATCTTGCAACATCCCAGAGTTACGGTTACTGGATATCCCTGGGTATAAATTTTATCCTTTCCACAATAGTCGGAGGAATACTTCTGGTTATTATTGTAGAAATATTCAGTCACAAATTCGGGGAATCCGTGAAGCCCGCAAACTCTTTTTTAGTTGTTCTTGTTGCTAATCTTATAAACTTTTTCGGTATAATGGGGCTGCTTGTTTCGTTTCTTGCTGTTATCCCTTTTATAGGAATTATACTCCCTGTGGTGGTATGGATAGTCCTGATAAAGGCATTCTTTGGAGAGATGGCAATGCTTCATGCAGCTATTGTGGGAGTGGTGTTTTTTGTTCTGACAATATTTGTTATTCCTTCAGTTATAGGATAT
>QMSS01000057.1 GCA_003649715.1 Thermoplasmata archaeon | reverse complement strand
TGACCCATGAGCTTCCCTGGGTTACAGGATAGCTATATCGGAAATTAAAAAGCCCAGGGTAGATGAGAGACTAAACATTATTGAATTATGCAACACAGCATCAATAGCAATATTCTTATATAATGGTATTAAATAATGGGGTACTAAAAATCTCTTAATGGAGACACAAAGAAGTAGACAAAAATCAAAGAAGAATTTGGTGATATGAAGTATGAGAAAAATGTTTATCTTGGCAATGATATGTCTATTTCTAGCAGCATATACACCTATGTTTGTCATGGCTGATGAAACAGAGACATTAACAGATCCTGAAAATGATGTGATGGATTACATCAACCAGGTATACACAACATCAAAACCTAATGTTGATATTATATCTCTCACTTATCATAGAGAGGGTAAAGAAGTTACTATCACATTGGAGGTAAAAGGAGAAATTGAGGACAGAGGAAACATAAATGATATACTGGAGGGTATGACCAATATCGATTTAGTATTATATTATATAGAGTTATCTACATCTTCTGAATCATATATCATCCGTTATGTAAATGGAGCATGTAATTTATCCTATTCGTCAGGCTCATGGAAAAACATATCAACATTTTCCGTAAACAACAATGTGTTAACAGTATGGTTCGACCTACTTAGTTCCAATGAAACATTTGATTCCATTTCTGCTGGGACTACTGACATCGATATGCCAGAATGGTATGAGGATCTTATTATCTTATCTGATGCATTTGAAGTATACATTGAATCTCCATATGACGGCAAAGTGGGAGAAAACATTAATTTTTCTGCTGGAATAATTGGAGGAACTCCTCCCTACACATGGACATGGGATTTTGGAGATGGCGAATCATTTAATGAAGAAAACTCTTTTGCTATTTTTGCAAATGCAACACATGCATACAGTCATCCAGGTACATACAATGTGACATTGACTGTGACAGACAGCGGAGGATTGACAGAGTCTGATTACACAACAGTTACAATAACCGGAAATGCCGCAGACAAAAACCATGACACCACTTCTGATAATCTGATTATATTCATAGTTGTTTTAACAATAATAATCATAATAGGCATTGCAGCAATAGTTTTTGTAATAAAAAGATAAAAAATATTCCCGCATACAATAAAAACTATTATTCTCCAGGAAATCTAATTCAGCTTCATAATAGAAATCTTTTCCTTTCTCATTATCTTCTTTTTATTCTTTTATTCTTCTCTCAAGAAAGCTATTCTATCCAAAAACGAATACCCCCCTTTCTCCAATTTTTTTGAGCTAAACCTTCTTAAACAACAACATATATCCCCCTCGGTGTCTACATATGCAGTTTGTTGTCAAAAAAAGAGATGGACCAGCTAGAATAGGAGAGTTAACATTTGATAACAAAAAAATTTTTACTCCAAACATTCTCTTTGTAGACACATCAAGAATCAGAGCACCTAGCTACGCAGATGCCATAATAACAACCACTGATCATCAGAAAACCGAGACAGACAAAATTATGATAAAAGTCTTAGGAAGCATGTTTTCAGATACAAAAAACTTTGATGCTAATATCAGCAGAGATGATTTAACAATCCCCTACTATTTATTATATCCAAGGGAGCTACCACTTGATCTACATAAGGCTGCAGCTGAAATCAATAGTAAACCCACGTCAAACTGCTGTATAGTGCCTGGTGATAAAAAAATCATCGACAATGCTTTATTGGATAGCAATGCCAAGCTTTTCATAATTGGCAATGCTGCTCAGCTTTCTCAACATCAGTCAGACTTTGTAGAATTTATAACCAATCTGAGGGAAAAAATTGGATACCAAAAGATGATATACCTCCCATATATCGGTAGCCCCTCTAATCTTGCTCTGCTAACATACCTAAGTGTGGACTTTTTCGATTCAACATATGCAATCATAGCAGCCCGTAACAACATACTCCTGTTCCCGGACGGTGAATACAACAAAAACATGATAGAAAAAACACCATGTAGCTGCCCCTCATGCATAGAATTTCAAGATGACATTACTGAGATGAGTTTTCAACATATACTGAATCACAACTACTTCACATTCATCAATGAGATAAAAAATATTAGAAACAATATCCTGCAAGGTAGGCTACGTGAATTAGTTGAGACAAGAATTCGTTCTGACACCAGACTAACAGCCTTTCTAAGAATACTTGACCTTGAACACCACCGTTTTTTAGAAAGAAGAACACCTATGTTCCGCAGCAGCATGCTTATAGCAACAACAAAAGAGTCAATGTATCGACCTGAGATAAAACGTTTTCAAAAAAGGGTTATAGATCGGTATAGAAAACCTAGAAGCGCAAAAATACTGCTCTTACTCCCATGTTCAGCAAAAAAACCCTATTCCTTCTCGAAATCCCATAAACTATTCAAGGAACAGCTTCACAAAATACAAAACCCACATGTGGTTCACGAGATAATAATAACCTCTCCATTAGGCGTTGTCCCAAGAGAATTAGAGCTTACATATCCAGCATCCTCATATGATATTCCTGTAACTGGACAATGGGATGAAGATGAAAAAAAGATTATAAGAACATTGCTACACAAATATCTGACACACAACAAATATGATAAGATTATAATGCATATTCCACCAGCTATACAAGATTTCACATTAGATCTTTTTAGAAACCCCATAATTACATGCAATGGGAGCCCAACATCTAGGGAATCTCTGCAAAAACTTCTGGATGCATTGAAAAAAACAACAAAAAATTATGAAAAAACATTGTTTTCTAAAAGAGCAAGGGAGAATGTAGAATGTCTTGCATCATTTCAGTTTGGAAGAAAACCTGCGCAGACACTCCTAGCAGGTTCTGATATAAAGGGTGGTTATCCATATAGAAAAATAATGTATAAAAAAATGCAGCTGGGTATGGTTACAGAAAGAGGTCTAATATCATTGACACTTGAAGGAGCAAAACGAATAGCTGAAAAATCCCAGGTATATTGGGTGGAGATGTATGATGACTTTACACTGAAAGGAAATCTTTTTGCACCTGGTGTAAAGGATGCGGATCAGTCTATAAGGATCGGTGATGAGGTTGCTGTGTTAAAAAATAACAAAACATGTGCTGTTGGTGTTGCACAGATGAATGCCTGGGAGATGATAGAGTCTAATAAGGGAGAGGCTGTTAAAATAAGACATAGAATATGAGGAGGGGTTTTCTTCAACTTTAGGCTGCAGTCATAGTGTTTTCTCCACCACAATATGGACATGAATAAACGTTTATGCTATGGTATAACTCACTCCCTTCAGCCCATATGGCGATCTTCTCGCCACAGTTTTGGCATATAAAGTTTATGTTAACAGATTTTTTTTCGGGTATATCTGCTTCTATACATAGGGGGTTAGATGGAATTACTCCTATTCTACCGCAGTCAGGGCATGTCATTCTTACCTCTCTTTTATTATCATATTTTGATTTCTTGATGGCGAAGATTCCACCGCAGCTGGGACATTTAAAATGATAAAGTCTACCTTTTAATGTTTTTTCGAACTCCTCCACCACATCCCCTATATTCATATCTGTTTTTTCCTTATCACTATTAGCAGCACTAGGCTCAGTATAAATAGTATCATGTATCCTGCTAATATCTGTTGGAAGAATCCTTTTTCAAATAGTAGATCCCATACTGATACAACTAGTGTTAGAAGGCTGAGTATGATTATGATTAAAAAAGGGAGTCTACTTTGTTTCCATCTCATTTTCTTTTCCTCCTTGTAATGATGCCATAGGCTGATACTAGTATTATGACTATGGATGCAGTAGCTGAGATTACTAGCTCTACTGCTCTCTGTTTTATTCTGTACAATGCGTTTTGTAAAAAAATGTTTTTCGTAGGGTTAGTACCAATTCTGTATTCTTTTGCATTTGTGTATCCATCGTTGTCTAGGTCTTCTTCTGCATCTGCTGGGTTGAATGGGTCGAAACCATAGTGTTTTTCCCACCAGTCAGGCATGCCGTCATTGTCAGTATCATTTAGATCCATGGTTATCCAAAATGTTTTGTTTTCAGTTCGGTTTATGTTTCCTGATTTGTCTTCTACCATTATATAGAATGTGTGTTTTCCAAGTAATTCATATGTTTGGTTATAGTAATATCTACCAGTAGAGACTGATTTTTTCATTTCTATGTTTTCTGAGTAAGTGTCTGGATAGCTGATATTCACCTGGACTGATTTTATTTCTATTAGATCCGTGGCTGTGCAGCTTATGTTGATGTAACCATTTTTTATCTGAACCATGGGATTAGCGGCAAAATATTCTATGTCTGGAGGGGTGGTATCATTTTTTATCATAAATGCATCTATGTATGTGGCTTTGTTTCTTTTATAGGACATGTCTACTGCAGTTATGGTAAAATTGTATTTTCCAACAACTTTTGTTTCTTCAAATATAAAGCTGTAGCTCTCCTTGCCCTCCCTATTCATAGTGCTGTTTAATGTTTTGTTTCGTGGATTGATGATTCTTATATCTACCCTTTCTATTCCTGATTCATCTATGACGCTGCAAGTTATTTTAACTGGTCTTCCCTGTTCCTGTGTTTTTGGTGTGATGCTAATGTTTGATATATAGGGTTTGTCTTGCTCTGCCGATCTAACAGTTAGATTTGTGATACTCACATTTTGATTGTCCAGCAGATTTAAGTCTCTCATGTTGTTTGTCAGCAGTGCTTTTACTCCTACAAGCCATGTGCCTGGCACAGCATGCTTCCATGATAGTCTTATCTCTCTGATCTGCCCTATCTTGATTTCACCTGAATATGTATTGGCTACTTCCTGTTGGTCATCAAATATCATTTCTCCACTTTCATATGGGGCTATGTATAGTTTTATCTGTGCATTTGCCGCATCTGTGTGCCCTGTGTTGGTGATAACCACTGTGATTTCTACTTTTTCTCCTTCTTCGATAAAATCTTTTGGAACAACAATGTTTTCAACACATAGATCTGGCAGTCCACCAACACTTTTTTCTTTTGACAAGTTGTTGTTGTTTTCATTAAGTTCCTGAAAAACATTGTTTGGATCTACCTCAACTGTTATATTGTATATCCCTATCATATCTGCTATCCAGCTGAAGTTTACAATATTTGCCTGTTCTCGTTTTATGGTGAGATTAGATAGGCTGCTGTTGTAGATCAACGAATTGTCTTCCACATTTTTTATGTATAGTGAGATAGTCACATTTTCCATAGAAATGTATTGACTTCTGATATCAGCTGATATTGTTACAATATCTCCTTCGAAGATTTCTGGTGATGTCAACCAGTTTGTGCTAAAACTAATGTTTACTACTGTTAGATCAGGTTTTCCAACATAGATATTCTGTTCCACCATAGGAGATTTATATCCTGCATTGTCTTCACTGAGGATCTTAATGGTCCAGTTTCCCTCAGAGCCAGTGAGGTTGTATGTCCCATTCCAAACTATGTTGTCCTCCATGTTTGTGAGTTCTATTTCTTCTGTCTTATTTCCTTCATAATAAAACTCTGCTGTGACATTTTTGGCCATGGCTGCTGTGTTAACCAGTATATTTATTGTTGCGTTGTTTAATGTGTAGTAGCTGTTTTCAATAGGTTGAATCAGTTCAGTCCACCATCCCTCTGCAGGATTCTGATTTGTCAACGTTAGATTTCCAGATATACTCATGTTCTTTTCATCTAATGATGTTCTTTCCCCAATGTTTTCTTCTACATCAAAGTATATGCAGTAGTATTTAGTCTCAGATGCACCAGTTACATTCCATGTTAGATTTCCAACTGCATTGGTCTGATTGTCAAAATCATCTTTCTCCTCAAAGATGTAGTCCTTTACTTCGCCATCGGAGGATACATTTCCATTGGTGTCATATTTGACGATTCTGATTGTATTGTTTTCAAATCTCTTTGAAGAAACATTCAGATCATCTAGAAGCTGTGTAAAATTAAGTTCTGTAGAGAAATTGCCATTTCCCATTACACCTACAAATATCCTATAATGCCAACTTGCATTCCACCAGCTTAGCTTCGTAGGGTTTACAAAAATTGTTTCTTCCTTTTCGTCCTCCATCTCATCTATAAGGAAGATCTTTATCTGAATAGTATGTTCTCCGAAATGATCTGCTTTCCATCTGAACGAAAAATTATGTATCTCACCTTTTTGCAATCCATTTACTGTGTCAACCCTCTGGTACCCCTCCTCTGGTATGTTCAGCTGTGCAGATATGCTGTCTGTAGTGTTTTTACCAAAATTCTTTATACTAACATATATGTCCACTGTTTCTCCTCTATTGATATCTGCAGGGGCATGTAGATCTATTATCCTAAGATCAGTATCTCGCTCATGAATCTCTATAAGTCTGTAGCCTACATTGTTGTCCTCTCTTTCTTCAGAAATAATGTTATGATAGTCCACGTAAACGCTAAGAACATGTAAAGGATTTCCATCAAACTCGGCAGTCCAATTTAAATTTAAACTACGTGATCCACCTGCTGATAACCCATCTGATGTAGCATTTATCGAAACAGGTGTGTTTTCGTTGTCAATATACAATGCAACCTCAATTGTTACACCTGAAGGTATGTTTTGTTCCCCGATATTTTTTATTTTAACGGTAACAACCACGGTGTCTCCCTCTTGTGCCTCATCAGGAGCATCTATTCTGCTTATAATAAGATCTGGTTTGGAAGTGTCTGCAGATACTGGGAGATCTAAAAAACCAAGCACCATCATAGAGATTATCGTCAAAGCATAAATTTTTTTTTTCTTCATTTATTTATCTCCTCCCCTATCTCTTTATCTGATTAATCTAACAAGCAGGTCTCCCCCTTTTTTGATATAGAATTTATATTTATTATGTTGTATTTCTATTTTTCTATCTATTATTTTTAAATAAAAAACTTGTATAAATATTGTCTGTTGATCGGAGAGGGTGGTTATTATACGAGTGCTGCAAAATTTTTATACTTTCTTTTCATACCTTTGATTGAGGCAAACGAAAAAACCTGGTGTTTTCTTCTTTCCTGAAACCTTAGATCAACCATCTCCTTTTTGGTTAAATGTAGTATGACAAATTTTTTTATCAAACAATGATTATTTTTTTGTTCTGAAGATATTTTTTCAATGTGTCAGATTTTTTGGCATCTCAGTTGTTTTGTTTTTTTAGGATGGTGACTGTTAATGGTTCTGACCATTCTCTACTCTGCATACCATTTATGTCTTTAGCCTTGGCTCTTATAATATAGGTTCCTGTTTTTTTCCATTGATGTGTTGCATTGCATGTTGCTCCTGGTTTGTATGGTCCTAGCCATCCGCTGTAGCTTCCGTCTCCCCAGTCGAAGAGGTAGTATATCTGGTCGTTGTCTGGATCTATGGTGGAGATTGAGTAGGTGTATATCTTGTTTGTTTGTGCATATGTTTCTCCTATTGTTTTTTCTGGTCTTAGCGGTGGGTGGCTTCTTGTTTTTTCCAGTGGCACTTCTGGTAGTATGATGCATGATGGGTGTGTGCTGTCGAGGTATAATGTGTTGTGTGCAACATTGTATGTGGTGTTTTTGTATATTGGGTCTGCTGTGTTGGGATTATTTAGAAATCTTGGATAGTTTGAGGATGATATTGCTACTCTGATTTTATGTCCGGTGTTCCATATGTAGGATGTACTCCATAGGTCAACCTCTATTTCATATATCTCCCCTGGGTTCATAAACTCCCAGTGGTCGTATCCATTTCTATTTCTCATTCTTAGTATCCCATCTGTGATGAGCATGGATCTTCCATCTGGGTATACATCAGTGAGTTTTACAGTGAAATCTGTATCTGGGCAGTCTGATGATACGTATAGATGTGCTTTGATCGGTCCTGTTGCCTCATATGGTTGCTCAAGTACAGGGCTGGTAAAAACCAGTACATCATCTCTTTGTTCGACAGTGGATTGATCATATGGTCCTGCAGGTAGGTTCAGGTTTTGTCCACCAACTGTTGGGACAGGATTGGATGGATCATATGTATAAGTTAGTGGGTCATAGTTTTCTGGATAGTCCCTGCTGAGCACGCCGTTTTCGTGGAAGTACCATGAGATGTTTGTCGTGGGTATTGGCCAGTCATCAGCATATCTCCATTCATTTCCAGGTGCATCTATGTCATCGACATCACCCATCACATAGTAGGTCACATTTGGTCTCTTATCAAAATCATTGGGTCCATTCATGGTGTATTGTTGGACCATCTCCCAGAACATGTCCATGGAGAAGGTATCAACAGAGTTTTCAGGATAAGTTAGTTCTCCTTGTTGTCTTCGTAATGCTCCTCCATGGGTCCATGGTCCTATGATGAGCTTAGATTTACCACGTGCTCCTGGTCCACCTAAATGCTGGTATCCCATGTATCCATCAAGTGTTCCCTGCTGGAAACAGTCGTACCATCCACCAATATGAATTGCAGGCACATTTACATCATGCCAGTTGTCATCCAAGGAAACATTTGTCCAATAATCCATGGTGTAGTTTTCATGTTCAAAGAGTTCTGGCAAAACATAGGTGCTGCCTTGTTTTTCCAACCATTTCTCCACAAGTTGTTTTCTAAACTCTCCACCTTGATATATTGCATGCTTGTACAGGTTTGGAGTTGCAACTTGTATGTATTGGCATGCAAGATTGGGTGGATTTGCACCAGCCATAAAATACTGTGTTATACCGAGTGCAGATCCTCCAAATGTTGCAATCTTTCCGTTTGACCAGCTCTGCTTTGCTATCCATGCAAGTGTATCAGGGCCATCAGTGTGTGCATTTCTAAAAACAGTATCATTTCCTTCTGAGGCAAATCTTCCTCTCATATCCTGTATAACTGTTGGCCATCCATTAAAAGCCCACAAGGTCCCAATGGGAGATATTTTATCCTTATTATATGGAGTTCTTATAAGTATAGATCCATGCGGTGAGTTATGTCTACCAGGTAG
>QMSS01000197.1 GCA_003649715.1 Thermoplasmata archaeon | reverse complement strand
GGTGGAACATTTGATATACTACATAGGGGGCATAAAAAACTACTGGAGGAAGCATTTAAACATGCTGGAAGGGATGGTTTTGTTTTTATTGGTTTGACTAAACAGAAAATACAAGATAACAGCAGGAAAATTCGATCGTATCAGCGGAGGAAAAAAGATTTGATAAAGTTTTTAAGAGAGAAGAACTGGTTGGATAAATCAAAGATTATACCTATCGCTGATAGATATGGTCTCGCTGTTGATGAAGACTATGATGCGATTGTTGTGTCACCGGAGACGTATAAGGTTGCTGTGGAGATTAATAGAAAAAGGATGAAAAAAAATAGGAAATTGTTAAAAATAATTGAAATACCTTTTGTTCTTGCTGAGGATGGTAAACCTATTAGTTCCACGAGGATTAGGAACAGAGAGATTAATGAAAATGGGAACATAGTTTAGAGGAGATTAATTTTATATATGGGTTGTTTATACATCGGAGAAAAAAATGGGTGATTGAATTTGGCGTTTGTAATCTTTGAAGTTAAATCTGAAGACGTGGGTAAGATAAACAAGCTTGTGAAGGATGATATTGTGAGTAGGCAGAGTATTCTCACTAGGGATTCTAGTTCTCTTAACCTGGATGGTGAGTTTACTTATGTTAAGGTTGAGGGTAGCGAGGAGGGTTTGAAGAGAGCAGAGGAGCTCGCAGGGGAGCTGGGTTTGAAAAAGGTTGATGATAAAAAAGCGATGGAGATTAATGATAGGATTAAGGAGCAGGAGGATTCTGCTGCTTCTGGTATGGGAATGATTTTTGACTAAAAAACTCTATGGGTGTTTATTTCTTTTTTTTTATATTTTCCAGTGTTTTTCTAGGTTTTTTTTGAGGTTTTGAATTAGATGGTTTATGTTTTCGTTTTCCTCCGTGTAGTCTTTGGTTTTTACTGGGTGGTTGATCATTTGTCCTAGTTGACAGGTTAGGCATTTACCTATCCAGTTTAGGTTGTATCCGCCTTCTAGTGTGCATACGATTTTTGGTTGTATTTTTTGGTATTTAGCGATGATCTCTCCGTAGAAGTCTGCTGTGAGTTTTAACCCTCCAAGTGGGTCTAGGTGGTGCGAGTCGTATCCTGTTGACATTATTATGAGATCTGGTTTGAATTGTTCTGCGATTGGTAGGAAGACCTGGTCTAGTATTTTTGATACTGCTTTGTTGCCGTTTCCGTAGGTGAGTGGTGCATTGTTTGTGTATCCTTCTCCTTCACCTAATCCGGTTTCGTTTATACTCCCAGTTCCAGGGTAGTGTGGATATAAGTGGGTTGACTGGTATAGTACGTTTTTTCTATCATAAAAGATATCTTGTGTACCGTTGCCGTGGTGGACGTCGAAGTCAAAGATTAATACTTTTTTGTTTTTCATTGTTATCTCGTTTGCTGCTATTGCTGCGTTGTTGAATAGGCAGAATCCCATGGATTGGTTTCTTGTAGCGTGATGTCCTGGTGGTCTTACCAATGCATAAGCGTTATCTGCTTCTCCACGTAGTACGTTTTCACATGCCTGTAGTAGTGCTCCAGCTGCCAGTCTAGCTGTTTCAAAATCATCTTTGCAGACATAGGTGTCCATGTCTATCCATGACATAGCGTGTTGTTGACTCATTTCTTTGATTCGTTCAACCATCTCGGTGGAATGTACATTATAAAGTGTTTCCTCTGGTAGAATCTCTGGTTCTACAAACTCTACCTCCTGTGTTGTGAATGTTTTTTTGATTTCTTGTATCATAGTTTTTAATCTCTGTGCGTTTTCTGGGTGACTGGGGTTATCATGTCTAAGGAATTCATCAGAATAGAATATCTGTGTCGTCATAAAAAAACCAGAGAAGTAAAATATTGTTTCTGGATATAAAGGTTGGTTTTTTCCTTAGGTTTTAAGCACAGTGTCAACTTAAGGAATTAAATTTTTAATTGAGCAATCCCATCCAGCTATAAAGCATAAGGATGGGATGGGTATGCTCAATCGTTTAATGGAATTATTAGAAGATAGAAAAATCTTTTTAAGACAGAGGAAAACAAATAAAACTAAAGCATTAGCATTGTTGATATATCATGCTGGTCTCTCTTATAGAAAGACCAGTGCAATAGTCGGCTGTTTAGAACCTTTTTCATACGAAGCATTACGGAAATGGTATAATAAATGTGAAAATCTCTTCAAACCAGAAAAGAAAACCCGGAGAATAGTCGCTATTGATGAAACCAAACTTAAAAAGGAAAAACAACAGATCTATATCTGGAACGCTTTAGATATAAATGACAAAACCATCTTAGCAGTTCATATCTCTACCAGTAGAACCTCTTTTGATGCAATCTATTTCTTGAAAATGATGCTAGAAACATGTGAAAACAAACCATTGATACTAGTAGATAGAGGACCATGGTACCGATGGGCTCTCCAACGATTAGGCCTGGAGTATCAACATGAGACATTTGGATGGAGAACACCTATTGAACAATGGTATAGCCTCTTCAAAGCCCGGGTGAAACGATTCTGGAAACGCTTCCCATACAGAAGTACCCTAATAAGTATAAAACGATGGTGCACTGTGTGGATTACAATGTATAATTTATTTCTGGAGGGGG
>QMSS01000196.1 GCA_003649715.1 Thermoplasmata archaeon | reverse complement strand
AGCTTGATAATTAATTCCCGTTCTTTTATTTTAGCTGATTTCCCTGGTTTCATACATCCCATCCAAAAAGAGAATAGAATTCAACTATATCAATTTGTCCAGAAACTAAAGTCCTTTACTAAACATAGGTAGATGGCTTGTACTACTTTATTTGATGTAGAGAGGGGGATGAGGAGGTTAGTTAATAAACAAAATGGAATATCTACTTTTTTCTGCCATTTTTTTCTTAAAATGTTTGACAGGCAGCCCAAGTATGGTTTTTTTCTTCTGCTCTCTACCTACTATAACCAAGTTTGGTTTTATGGCATCTGCGGCTTTGATTGTTTCTTTTTCAAGAACTCCTGTTATTAGCTGGGCTTTGATTCCTCTTCTTCTCATATCCTCAACAAATTTTTCTCCCTTGAGTATTAGATCATTCAATGGTTTTCTATTAGATCTTACACCCTTTTCATCGACTTCTACGCTATCCTGGATGTCTACAATATAAAGCATGTGAAGGTCCCATTTCAGTATCTGAGCAAGTCCAACACTTATTTCTGGCACCTTCTTGTTTGGCGCAAGATTTGAGCATATGGCTAATATGGAATGACCCTCACCCTCAGCCTCTACCCATATAGGGATTTTTACCTCATCTAGTAGACGATAATGGAGTATACTTCCTTTTTCAAAACCCATCACTATTAGATCATAGTTTTTTTCTGTTAACTCCTGCTTCACAACGTCACTGTACTCGCCTTTTACAATTTTTGCATCAAAAGAGATACCTTTTTTTCTAAAGAAAAGTTTTGCATCCTCAAAAATGATGCTGTCTGCTGCACGCATCTGCTCTCTTACTATTTCTCTTTTGATTTTTCCTCGATCATAATAGGTTCTCACCGTATCTGAAAGTCTATCTGTCTGATGAAGCATTTTTTCCTCTATGATGTATATGATGGTTATAGAGCTTCTGAATTTTTCAGCTAGAAAAACACTTCGCTCTAATACTTCTTTTGGATGAAACTCAGATGAAACAGGGACAAGTATATTTTTAAACATAATTATATCATTCAGTTCCTCAATTTCTATCGTTCATCTTCCTAACTCTATATTACTTAGGGTGTTTGTTTTGGTGTTATTAAAAATTATGAAACTTGTTTTTTGTACTTTTACTTTGTGAAAGACTTTTATTCAAAAAAAACAGCCCACCTCCTCTTTTTTTCATCATATTTTCCCCTATACCCATAGAATCTATATCTATAACCCAAGTATGCCACTCCAATAGAATACTGCTACAGAGAAGACTATTGCTATGCATATTATATTGACGATAAAACCTGCTTTTAACAGATCTCTAGTTGAAAAATATCCAGATGAATATGCGATGGCATTTCCTGGTGTGGCAATGACCAGCATAAATGCTAATCCACCGGTGAGAGCTATTGTCATAGAAGCAAAAACTGGAGATATACCTGGGGTTTCTGCTGCAACTCCAAGTCCAATTGGAAGCAGTATTGCAACAGCACCAATGTTTGACATCACATTTGTTAACAAAATAGTAGAAACAATCAATACAAATAATGCCAGATAATAATTACCACCCACAAGGTTGAAGAGTAGATGAGCTATCCATCCACCTGCACCTGTCTTCTGTATGCCAATGCCAAGTGTTATAGCACCACCATACATCAGTATAATACCCCATGGAACTCTTTTTTCTACATCCTCCCAGGTGATACTTCTAGTGAAAAACAGTAATATGCTGCCTAACAGGGCTATAACAGCTAAACCAAGATATCTAGGGGAGGAAAAAAATATCCACAAAACAATGGTTAATATCAGTATAGACAAAACTATCATCTCATTTATGCTCATTTTTCCCATCTGAGCAACCTGGTTTTCAATTGTCTTCCTCGCAGTTGTAATATCCTTTATATCCATAGGGAAGACGAGTTGAAGTATAAACCATACAACTGGCAATGCTATAAACACAATAGGCATAGAATATATCATCCAATCAAAAAAAGTAATATTTATACCCATATCAGCGAGCACCCCTATGGTCAATGGATTTCTAGCACCACCAATAAGTGTTCCTAAACTACCGATTGAACATCCATATGCCATGCCTAACGTGCTGATCTTACCAAAGTTACTCTCCTTAGGAACAATTTTCATGCCTATCAAAATAGCTGCCACTATAGGCAAAAACAATGCAGCTACACCATGTTCAGGCATAATAAAGGATAAAAAAGCACATGAAGACATAATGCCCAGAGTAAAGATACGGGGATTTGATTCAAAATAGCTTAGAAAACGCAATGCTATCCTCTTATGCAGACCATGTTTTTCTACAGCAGCCGCTAGTACAAACGCACCTATCAGAAAAAAAACCGATTGGTTACCAAATGCGGAGAAAACATCAACAGCTGACATCACACCCAACAATGAAGGAAGGATCATTATCAGCAACCCTGTAGCAGCCAATGGAATTGGCTCCGTAACCCAAAGCACAGCTGCCATAAACAGTATACCAATCATCACCTGCCCCTCGTGGGACAGACCATTTTGAGGAGGAAGCAAGTAAGAAAGGAAGGCAAATGAAAATGCCAAAACTATGAAAAAAAACTCTT
>QMSS01000056.1 GCA_003649715.1 Thermoplasmata archaeon | reverse complement strand
TTTGTAGTATTTTGAGGAAGAGTTTTTTGTCTCCGCTGCTTCCCATGGTTAGTAGTATTTTTCGTCCTGGTTTTTGTAGGTGTTTTTCTATTTTTTTTTCTATCTCCCTTGTCTCTTTTTCTGGTATGGTTTTGATGAAAAGCTCATCCAGTGGTATAGGCCCGATGTAGTATTCATTATCTGATTCCAATGAATATGATGTTTTTTCATATACTTCTATGAATTCTTTGAAATCTGTGTATAGAGTGTAGTCTCCCTTTGCTAGGTCATATGAGTTTTTGAAACGCGGTGTATTGTATTTTTTTGCAACCTGGTTAAAAGGATGTATCCAGGTTTTTACTCTTGGGAAAATCCAGTTTAGAACAAGGAGTTTTATTTTTTCTGGAATGAATTGTGTAGGAAAAAACTCGGCATAATCTGGATATTTTGTAAAATGTGGTATAAACCTGGGTGTTATTGAGACAAGTGGTATGCCAGCTGCTCGTGCAGATATTGTAGATGGGAAATTGTTGGTTGATACAACCATTTTTACTCCTGTTTCCTGGTATGCCTGTATCTCGTTCTCAACATGCTCTACTAGTATTTTTTTTGAAAACGGCGGATTTAGTTCTTCCAGACGTGAACATTTCCATAGATGCTCTATGAATTCTTCTGAGTATATTGGCTGCACCCTCACTATTTTACATCCGATTTCTTCTGCCATGTATTCATATCTTCCTCCGTGGCTGAAAAAAACAGCTTCTCCACCGTATTCCATGTATCTTTTGGCTACTAGTATGGCTCGTCCAGTTTCAGCTAGATTGTAAAACAATGGAAAAAAACCTATAAGTGGCTTCCTACCAGAATATGATCTCTTACTCATATCTGCTCCACTGATTTTTTTATGGTGATTTCATTTTCATCCATATCCCTTTTTTTTATTTTATCACAAAAATTTGGGTGATAGAAATGATTATGAAACAAACAATAGGTTTTTTTATTCACGTATTATCATGATTCTTATTTGGAGTATGCCTTCCTGTCCCTGAACTGTGAATGTTTGTTCTGAACACGCTGCATCATAATCTATCTTATATAAGTTGTTTGATCCATTTATGTTTAGGGGATCGTCTAATCCATTGGTTTGCGAGTTTTTGTCAAAAGCATATATTCTTATTGGAAGCATTTTTCCCCCAGTACCATCGTTGATGTCCGCTTCTATAAGATCATAGTCTTCATCTAAAGAAATGGTGGTATTATACAAGGCAGAAACAGTTGGTGTATAGATATCTTGATCATAGGCGATGATGTAGAAATATGGTTTTGCTCCTTCTTTTAGTAGAGTGAAATTAACCAGGTCAACTGTTATCTTTACATTCCATAGTGGATCGATATCTGTGGAGTCCCACACGTTGTCTCCATCTGTATCAGGGCTTAGTGGATTGGTTCCTGCATTGTATTCATCTACATCATTTAAAAAATCTAGGTCAGTGTCAGGTCTCGTTATATTTGAATTGACATGTATGGTTGTACCTCTGACTGTGATATCCCATCCTTTGATCTCCAACCCGTCCTTTAGCCCATCACGATCCTGATCTTGGTAGTTTGGCAGTGTTTTATATGTTATAAGTTCCTCGTAGTCGGTTAATCCATCATCATCAGTATCTGCACTAGATGGGTTGGTTAGGTTAAACAGTTCTGCTAGGTCGGTTAATCCATCATCATCAGTATCTATCTTGTTTGGATTTGATGTAACGTGAATAGACTTATTTGTCCCATCCATATAGTAAACTATGATGTCATACCCGTTTTTCTCATCATAGTCAGATATGCCATCGTTGTCAGAATCTCCACTGCCGAAAAAACCTAAAAAAGCTAATGCCAGGATTATGATAAAAATTATTACTGCTATGACCACGATACCCTTAGGTGACAATAAATAAGATTTTTTCAAACAGATCACCACCTCTCTCCTCTCAGATTTTTTATCTCGAAATTCGATGTTGAAGGTATCAGATATTCCTCATATCAAATTTTTCCTAATTTTTTTTTGTTGCTTTTGTTGTTCACGTTGTATTCTAAGAACTATCCTTTCTTTTTCGTTTCTTTCAGCCTTCTTTTTTACCTTATCGGCTAATGTTTTTATAACTTCGAGGGGTTGTTTTTTTAATTCAACTATTTTCGATGGTATTTTCCTCTCTTTCTTTTTAGTTTTTACAACTGGTTCTTTTTCCTTTTTCTTAAAAACTTGTTTATACATGGAGTTTAACTTAGAAAAAATTCTTCTAGATAACTCAGGAGATATTTTCTTTTTGTATATTTTTTTGATCATTGCTTTCTGATAGCTTCTATACCATAGCAAAGCGGAAATGTATTCTTCTCTCATCATTTGTAGTGTTTTTATGTACTTCTCCTTGTTTTCTTTTTTTAGTTTTTCTAAATGTTTTTTTTCTTCTGGTAGGTTCCAAGGTTTTTCGGGTTTTTTACATATTTTTTCTAGTTTTCGTCTTACTCTATAAAAGAAGATAGCAACCCCAACTAGTATTATTGTCCAAAAAACTATGAGGTATACCCATGATGTTTCTGATATATAGATTCCGCGGGTTGTTAGTATAATGGTGCTGTTAAAGGTTTTTTCCGGCTGGTAGACTGAATATGCCTTGATATTTATTGACTGAACAGTTCCAGGGTTGTGAAATCTTAGTGATGATGCAACCTCTATTGATGTATGTCCTATTTCCCCGGGTGCTAAGGTTATGGTTGGTGGTGCAGAGACCTTTATGCCAGTATCTGCGGTTGTATTTACCTCAAAATTGAAGGAGTCAACATGGCTTCCCAGGTTTTGTATTTCTATTGGTATAGAGACTAGCTGATTTGGTCTTATTTCTATTGGAGGTGGTGGTGTTATTTTTGCCAGATGGAAACGATTTATCTTCACCATGATGTCGATGTAAGTGGTTTGTGCTATGAGTAGCTTTCCGCTAAGCCATCCAAATCCGGTGCCAAACATTTTACTGGCTGCCAGCAGCCATGTTATTCTGATGTATCCCACTCTTCCAGTTCTTAATGTACCTAGTATTAAACCACGGCTTTCCTTTGGTGGAAGCCAAAGGTTTGATGCTACCTGCCATTTCGTTACATTTACACGAAACACCAGGTTTTTGGCCAATGTCACATTTTTTGGAATATTTGAAATAATTGTTAGTTTTGTTTTCAGCTCAGTTTTTTCTCCCCTCTTTATCATAGGTGGATCAAATGTGTAAACCAATGCATCCTTAGGTATCTCCTCAGGTATTTCCAACTTGAAGGTAAAATATTCTGATGGGAAAAGAGGCTGAATTGGTTTCTCATCAGCTCTCTGATATCCCCCAGTCTCAGGGTCCTTCACTCCAATTATTATTTCTGTTTGATTAAGGTACTCTATATCTACAGTGGATGGAGTTGCAGTAAAAAGATCTGGTGTTACTAAACGAAAGATCTTCCATGGAGTGATAAATGGGTTAAATACAAATCCTGGGATTAATCTGTTGGAATAGGTGTATTTGAAGAATCTAATCAATATTTTGTCTATAAGTCTATCTTTTTTCTGAGCCATACTCTGAGGTAGAATCGAGGATACTAGGAGAATTCCAATAAAAATTAATACCACCCATCTTGTATGTTTCATACTTTCCTCCTGTTAGACCTGTTTTCTTTTCCCCTGTGTTTTTTAACAGTTATAGATATGATTGGCAATGCAAGTAATACCAGTGTTAATTCAAATCCTGGTGTTGAAAATCCTCTGCTCTGTACTGCAAAGGACAGAATGTAATCTTCCCCCTTCAGATTTGGATCAGAGAAATGTGATGGTGTGACCACAACTTGGATCACTTCTCGATCATTGTGTATACCAAAATCATATGGTGGTTTTACAACAAGCTGAATGCTTTGTTTTGGGTTATCTCCAAGTATTTTTGATCCAACTGTTGTGCTTGGAGTAACATCTACAGTCCATCCCTTTGGTGGATCTAATACTCT
The DNA here is from genome assembly GCA_003649715.1 of Thermoplasmata archaeon. GTDB lineage: Archaea > Thermoplasmatota > E2 > DHVEG-1 > DHVEG-1 > B82-G9. The sequence continues at coordinate 5,076 of QMSS01000056.1, read as the reverse complement.
GCAGGTAACCTCTGTTTTTGCATTTCCAAGATTTTCTATTTCAATATCAAAATTAGCAGTTTCTCGAGGTTCTATAGTCTTTGAGGTACCCGTGGGAAAATCAAATCGGAGAAGTGGTAGATATCCAGGGATAAACCTGATGTCTCCATGGAAGATTCCACCTTGTATGGTACCAAAAAGTGGTACTTTAACTGCAATCTTGATTGTTCCATCTAAGAATGCAGATGCATTTTCATCAACTGAGATGGTTAAAGTTGCGTTTATTGTTGTCCAGTTGGTTGAGGTATATGCTTCTAAAACTGGTGGTAGGATTCCAGCTGTGCACCACCCAGGTGTTTTCTCTACATATATGTTGATATAGTTGGGTATGTTTTTATAATATGGAACCATCTCATCTGCATAAAAACCGTTTACCCTGTATTTTATATAAACCGGGATTTCTTTCACTCGGGTTATTGGGAGTATAGGCGATTCTGCTGCAGATTTGTTATAGTCGATTTGTATCTCGCTATACAAAATGTAGGCTTTGGCAATTTTATCAAGTATTCCGGCTGATGTAATCGGTGAGGCAGCGGTGAATACACATAGGATTAGTATCCATACCGCGATAAATGTTTTGATGAGTCTAAAATTTCTGTCCATTTTCTTCCCAGTTAATATATTTTTATATATTATTAGTTTTTTATTTATTTAAATATTGTTGTACATCAAATTACTAAATATTTCTATTTCAATAATTTTTGAAGGATTTATGATTGGCTGAAAAGTAAAATAAAGAACATTTTGGGTTGACGGTTTGATTTTTTATTGTTTTACCGTCTTCCTATCTAGACAATGTTTTTTTGTTTAGATCTATGTAAATCAGGTTTTGTTTCGTTTTTTGGATATCAAAGCAAAACCTGCTAAGGCAAATATTAGTAGTACTGCTTCAAATCCTGGTGTTGAAAATCCTCTGCTCTGTACTGTAAAGGTAAGGATGTATTCCTGTCCACGTATACTTGGATCACCATAGTATAGTGGGGTAAGTGAAACCTGGATTGTTTCCCGCTCATTATGATATCCAAACCCATATGGTGGTTTTACAACAAGCTGAATGGTGCTGGTTGGATCTTCGCCAAGTACTTTAGCTCCGAGTGTTGTTTTTGAAATGATATTGGGGCTCCAATCTTTGGGTACATTCAGCACCTTACATATCACATCTGTTTTCGCATTTCCAAGATTTTCTAGATGGATATCAAAATTTGCAGTGCTCATAGGTGATACTTCCATAAAATTTCCCTTTGGTACACTGAATCCTATGATCGGCACATAACCTGAGTAGAATCTGATATCAGCAATAAGTGTTACCTCTCTTACCTCAATCGCTAAAGATAAGATTTTACGTGCATGCAATCTGATTTTGACTACTCCATCACTGAATGCAGGGGCATTTTCATTAACAGATATGGTAACAATAGCCTGGATTGATTTGAAATCTACATCAATATCTGTGCTCACCACATTGGGACTGACGCTTGCTGTGCACCAATCTGGCGCCTCTTCGATGGATAGGTCAATAAAAGATTTGATTCTACCTGAGAGACGAGCTGCAGCCTGCTTTGCAAAAAGACCGGTTATTGCATATGATACAGTTATTGGTACTTGACGTTTGTCAGTTAATGGTTTGATAGGTTCTTGAGTAGCATTTGCATCATAGGTCATCACAATATTTCCATCACATTTAATTATTGAGAGCGAGGTTCCAGCAGGCATAAAAATGAATAAGATACTAACTAACAGTATTCCGATGACAATACTTGTTTTGATCGACTGAAGTTTTTTCATATTTTATCACCAAATTTTTTATATTTTCCCAGATCTTTCAATATACTACTTTTCTTTACATATATTTAAATATTGTTGTACAATTCTTGTAATATCCCTTTTTCTCATTATTTTTTTGTATATTGCAGCACACAAGTTAATATATAAGTTACATGATATAAAAATATTTCCATTTTTTAATTTATTATTAAAATATTAAATAAAAATAATTTCTGAATCAATCCCTATTTATCCTATCTAATGCCTTTTATTAATTTTTTGAGAAGCAAATTTTACTTCATAAATAAACATCTTGATATTTTATATGAAAAACTCCTCTTCCTCAAGGAAAGTATATAATTTCTTAAAATTCATCATGTGTGATTTCTATTGAAAGAAGTATTTACTTCAATCACCTTTTTAAGATAAAGATATCCCTTAATCTAACTCTTCATTATTCTCTTCATTTAATTCGACATAGTTTTCTGATTTTTCTTCGACAACATATATGTGTGTATAAAAGTACGGAAAAATACATCCACTTAAAAACCATCATGAAAGGGAGAAAGAATATGCATAAGAGCACTAATTGACAAGATTCTCATGTTCCAGCCCTCAATATCGGTTTTGAATAGCATTGCGACATCCGTCACACAGAGCTCACAGTGGAAAGAAGAGCAAAAAATATTTTGATTGTTATATCTCACAGACTCAAAGGACCCTTGCTTGTAAATAATAATGGACGAGGATAAAACATCTTACCTTCTTGAAGTTCAAAATGGCACAACTTTTTCTATATTTTCTATATACTGTTAAACCCTGTGCTTCTTTTCTTCCCACTTTTGTCTTCCTGATCTTATTTTACTTCATCAATGTCTGTCTCTTCTCCAGCTACATTCATCTTTGTCTCAGCAGTTTCTCCTTCATCCTTCTTGCTAGATGTCACACGCTCAGGAAAATGAGACAGTATAACTATGTCCCCAACGGCATTAACCCATCTGTAGGGAACAGCGACATCAACGCTTCCCTCCACCAACGATGGATTAGTATTTGTAACCAGCAGACTGCTCACCTTCTTCTCATCCATATCTAAAAACACATTCTTCACATGACCCACATATGTGCCATCACGTGTATAAACCGGTAGCTTCAGAAATGATGTAACCTCTTCCAGCTTAACATTGTCTTCTCTTTCCATCATGAAATCAAAATACATTATCTATTATTAAAATGTGATGGTTGAATAAAAAAATGGAATCCTTTTTGAGCAGACACAGCATTTATAGTCTAGCCAAGAGAGGAAACCATGACCCATAAAAACAAAATTGATCTCAACAAACAAAAACTCGTGCTAAACATGCTTGGTAGACTCCAGAAAAAGGATTATTCCTTCTCCAGCGGCCACATACTCGGATCTATGTGTACACAGCCTCATCCCATAGCAAAAAAAGCATACAACATGTTCCTAGAAACAAATCTTGGAGATCCAAAGCTTTTCCCAGGAACAAAAGAAATAGAAAACAGACTACTAAAATTCATATCAGATCTCCTGCATTCACCAAAAAATGCTACTGGGCATATCGTAAGCGGAGGCACAGAAGGAAACATAACAGCGATGTGGATGGCAAAACAACTCACACATAAAAAAGAAATCATCATACCATCAAGCGCTCATTTCTCATTCAACAAAATAGCATCACTAATGGACATGAAACTCATACAGATACCAGTAACCAAAAACCATTACTGCATGGATGTACATGAAACAAAGAAAAAAATAGGCAACAACACAGCAGCAGTAGTCGGAATAGCTGGTTCAACAGAGCTTGGGATGATAGACCCTATACCAGAACTAAGCGAAATATGCCAAGAAGAAAACATATTCTTACACGTGGATGCAGCATTCGGAGGATTTGTAATACCTTTCCTAAAAAAACTTAACTACGATGTACCAGACTTTGACTTCACACTAAAAGGTGTAAGCACAATAACCCTAGATGCGCATAAGATGGGTTACTCAGCCATACCACTTGGAATACTAATGATCAGAGAAAAAAAATGGCTAAACGAAATAAGCGTTGAGTCACCATACATCAGCAGCAGAAAACAAACCGGTATACTAGGAACACGCTCAGGCGGCCCCGTCGCAGCTGCATACGCAGTCATAAAATACCTAGGAATAGAAGGATACAAAAAGGTTGTACAACAATGCATGGAAACAACAAAATACATGGAAAAAAGGATCATAGAAACTGGACTACAACTCGTCACCAAACCAAAAATGAATGTTCTAGGAATCAAACTTAAACATCTAAACCAAGTTGTAAACCTACTAATAAAACATGGATGGCGTGTAAACAAAATAGATCATCTGTCATGCATAAGAATAGTAGTAATGCCACATGTAACAAAAAAGATAGTAGACAAATTCATACCAGTTCTTAAAAAAACATGCAAAAAGGTAGGAGAAATATGAGCACAAACATACTCAAAAAAACCCTGGAAGAAGCACCAATTATAAAAAAAGGAGAATACCATTATGTTGTTCACCCTATAACAGATGGAATACCAGAAATAAAACCAGAACTACTGAAAGAAGTAACCAACAGAATACAAACCCTTATAGAACACTGCGGAAAAATCGACAGAATCGTAACAATGGAAGCAATGGGAATACCAATTGCCACAGCATTATCACTAAAAATGAATATCCCATTCACAATCATACGTAAACGAAAATATGGACTACCCGGTGAAATATCTGTAGAACAGACAACAGGATACTCCAAATCTAAACTCTACATAAATGGTCTAAAAAAAGGAGATAAGATAGTTATAGTAGATGATGTGCTAAGCACCGGTGGAACATTACGCGCAGTGATATCAGCCCTCAAAAAAATGGATGTGATAATCAAGGGAGTTTTTATAGCAGTAGACAAAGGAAACATTTCACAGAACATACAAAAAGAGTTCAACATACAAATCAAAACACTGATCAACATCGATGTTATCAACAACAAAATTGTTATAAAATAAATAATCCCCTTATTTTTTCCCTTTCAGTCAAAAAACTTTTTTAATAAAAAAGAACAGTATGAAAATTCTGTGATTGAGACAAAAAAAACCAAATACGTGTGGTATATGAAATTGTTAGGCTGTTGAAAAATTAATTACACCCTCCCAGCTTTTCATTTTGCTGGGATGCACAAATGAAAAAAACTAGGAGGGTTAGCTTAAGAAAGATTATCAAGAATTTAAATCTTTCAGAAGCAG
>QMSS01000055.1 GCA_003649715.1 Thermoplasmata archaeon | reverse complement strand
CTCCTAAATCCTCCAATTTTTTGATCATTTTTCTCTAAAGGTGACACAATTCAAGGTAAGACCCTCAGATAGTTTTTATCATCAAGTATACATAGCTATATACAACTATGCATTATATTAAGTGGTAGTAATAGATGATGGCAATTATAAAATTATTGTATAAAGATCGTTGAAAGTATTCGAACGCATTGAATGCTTTTATAGAGAAGACAAAAAATCTTGGAAAGTATTTTTTGTACACGAGCAATTTTTAGCATAAATAATTTTTCTGATAGTATCTGATATAGCTTTTTTGTTATTCATCATCCTAATTTTTTATTTAAGACAATGTTTATAAGTGGAAATCTACTTTCCATCTGGAAAAACCAAATGCATTATCATGTTTATTAAAAAAGGAATTTGTTTGAAAAAAAAGTAATGCATCGGATTTGAGGAAAAATAGAATGACAGAATACGATCAAAAACGTATTGAAAGGAAATGGCAGAAAAAATGGCAGGAGATGAAAATCTATTATTTTGATTTCGACAGCGATAAAGAAACTTATAGTATAGATGTTCCACCACGGTATGCCTCTGGTCCTTTACATGCGGGTCATGCAGTTCATTATACACATATTGATTTTGCTGCACGCTATAAACGTATGAGAGGATACAATGTGTTTTTCCCATTATGCTTTGATGTAAATGGTATTCCTATTGAGGAACGTGTTGAGAGAAAAATGAATATTACTCGTAAGGATGTTGATAGACATAGATTCATAAGACTATGCTCTGAGTTCGCTGAAAAAAACATCAAAACCATGATTGATCAGTTTATACGACTGGGAGAGAGCATGGATCCCAGTATATATTATCAGACAAACAAGGAGTATTATCGAAGACTAACTCAGATATCCTTCATACTCTTATACAACAGAGGTTATATTTACAAGGGTGAGTTCCCAGTTAACTGGTGCCCACGATGTATGACCGCCATGGCAGATGCAGAAGTAGTATATGTAGATAGAACAACTAGTCTCAACACCATAAAATTCTATTTCACAGAGGAACAACCTGAGCAGGTACTTAAATATCACGGCATCGGTAGAGATCTCAATGGAATGTATGTAGAGATTGCCACCACAAGACCTGAAATGCTACCATCATGTCAGATCGTAGCTGTCCACCCATCTGATGAACGAGCACCCTGGCTTGTAGGACAGACATTGAAGGTTCCAATGTTCGACAAAAAAGTAAAAATTGTTGAGGATGAGGCAGTGGATCCAAGCTTTGGAACTGGGATAGTAATGATCTGCACTATCGGCGATAAAGAAGATCTCAGATGGGTTTTCAAGTACAAACTACCTATTGAAATGAGTATCAACGAAGAGGGAAAGATGACAAAAATATGTGGCATCTATAGTGGAATGAAAATCGAGGATGCCAGAAAAAAGATCATAGAGGATCTAAACAAAAAGGGTTTCCTCATCAAACAACAACCACTTCAGCAAAACATTGGCGTATGTTGGAGATGTAAAACACCTATCGAATTCATCAACACCAAACAATGGTTTCTAAAAACACTGCCATTCAAAAAAATGGTTCTAGAAAACAGCAACAAAATGAACTGGTATCCACGTTTTATGAAGACACGTCTAGAAGAATGGGTGAACTCACTAGAATGGGACTGGGTTATATCACGTCAGAGATATTTTGCCACACCTATACCATTATGGGAATGCGAAAAATGTGAACATCCAGTGCTAGCGCGGATAGAAGACTGCTATGTCGATCCCACGATAGACAACCCACCTATAGAAAAATGCCCTAAATGCGGTGGAAAACTAAGAGGATGCGAAGACGTATTCGACACATGGATGGACTCATCAATATCACCCCTCTACAACACATTCTGGTACAGAGACAACAAAAAATTCGAAAAACTATACCCCATGAGTCTAAGACCACAATCACATGACATTATAAGAACATGGGCATTCTACACAATACTAAGATGCACATTACTAACCGGTGAAAAACCATTTGAAAACATGATGATGGGAGGATTCATACTATCAGAAGATGGAACACCCATGCATGCAAGCCTCGGAAACGTCATCGACCCACTGCAAATAATAGACCAATACAGCACCGATGCATTCCGATGCTACGCAGCAAGCTGCGCACTAGGAGAAGACAACCCATTTAGACACAAAGATGTCATAAGAGGAACAAGACTATTACGTAAACTATGGAACGTCGAAAAATTCATCTTCACAAACATAGACAAAAAAACTCAGCCAAAAAAACCAACAAAATTACAAGACATCGACAGATGGATCCTCACAAAATACAGCAAGCTAGTCAAAAAATGCACCCAGCTAATGGATGAATTCAACTACTCACAAACAATGAAAGAAATAGAATACTTCCTATGGCATGAACTTGCAGACCACTACATAGAAATGATCAAAACATCAATATACAACAACAAAAACACAGAAAGCATAAAATACACACTCTACACCATAGGACTCGGCATTCTAAAACTATTCGCACCATTCATACCACACATAACAGAAGAAATATACCACCTCTACTTCAAAAAACCTGATAAACATAAAAGTATACATACCTCACCTTGGCCTAAACCAGTATTAATCGACAAAGAAGCAGAAGAAAAAGGAGAACATGTAAAAAACTACATAGCACAAATAAGAGCATGGAAAAGCAAACAAGGCATACCACTCAACACACCTATAAAATTCATAGCCACCTACGCATCAAAACAATACATCTCAAAAATAAAAAGTAGTGAATACATAATCAAAACCACACTAAAATACCCAGAAAAACACCGTTTCATACCTAGAAAACCAGATGTAGAAGAAAAAATAATGGCTATAACACCTATTCCATCAAAAATTGGACCAGAATTCAAACAAAAGAGCAAAGAGATCATACAATGGATAAACAAAAATCAAAATATGTTAACCAAAAAATTAGAGAAAAATGGCGACATAACATGGTCAGACATACCTCCTGCGAAGCTAGAAAAAAAGAAAGATGAATATCTAATAAAAAATGGCTACATCAAAATAGAAAAAACAATAAAGATCAGGGGTAAAACAAAAAGCACTGTCTTACAATTCAACAATTTCTACATAGAAACCATAAACACCTAACAGAAAATATATAAAAAAATGATAGTGGGTGAAAACTAGGGTGATAAGTTTTAACGAACTCAAAAATTGGATTATAAAAATAATAGTATTAATCGTAGTAATATCTATGCTGACAACAGGAGTCATAGTGATATTCCGATAAAAAAACCACTCACCTTAATAAGGGATTACCACAAAAAAATCCAAAAGAATCTCTTCTAAAGGAGTCGAACTCAACGTTATCTAACCTGAATTTTTTAGATAATTTTTTAAACAAATCCCGTATTCATCGCTGTTTGTGATGCTATCATGACAGAAAAAAATAGTGTTATAGCAAATCCTGCTCCACTTGGCCTGGCAGGCTTTGGTCTAACAACCATTGTTCTAAGTCTATTCAACTCTGGTATCATCAAAATAGTAGAGGGTGCAGCCATTGTTGTTCCACTTGCTATGGCCTATGGTGGAACAGGACAGTTTGTAGCAGGGATGTGGGAATTTAAAAAGGGAAATACATTTGGAGCAACTGCGTTTACATCATTTGGCACATTCTGGTGGTTCTATGCACTTCTAGGCTGGTCTGAAAACGCTGGTCTAATAAATCTAGGATCATCACCATCGGAAAAAGGCGTAGTGGTCGCTGTCGTCTTAGCTGCCTGGGGGCTCTTCACATTCTACATGTGGATCGCATCCTTTAAGATCAATCATGCCATATGGACTGTGTTTCTGACACTGTGGATAACATTTTTCCTACTGGCATTAGGAGATGCCTTTTCTCCAGGGATCAAAATAGCTGGTGGATATCTCGGTCTGTTATGTGGTCTTATTGCCCTGTACACATCTGCAGCTATCGTTATCAACGAAACATTTGGCAGAACAGTTGTACCACTAGGAAAACCACTTATAAAATAACTAGGGGATCTGTTTTTTTCTAAAAAAAGGAATCTTCTTTGGAGGGTTCTGTTCTTTTTCTTTTTTTTATAACTCCACTATCTGATATGAGGAGGTTCCAAGACCAACATCCTCACCATATTTTATCTGCCTGTAAGGGTCTACCTTGTTTGTTTTTTCAAAAACATTTTTTCTAACATGATTTATGAGATCAAGAGATGCCTTGTCTATGGCAACTGGATCATCAGAAACGAGATATCCTATATCAGGGCATATGATCGGCCCCGCAGATGGATCGCAGTCACAGCTTCTTGCTATGTTTTTTAGCACGTTGATGTATACAACGTTTTTTCCCTCAACACATGCCTTTGCAGACAATGCTAATAAATACTGTATGTTAGCATCCACATGTTTGAGAGCATTGTTTTCACATACGTCCACGCACAAGCCACATCCAAAGCATTTTTTCTCACTGCGTTTCCAGTTTTTTTTATCAACCTTTATGGCTTTAAATGGACATATCTCGGCGCATAGGCCGCAGAAGATGCATTTGTCTTTGTAATAGACAGGTTTACTGCCGTTATGTATCATTATTTTTGTCTCCCGAGTCACACCGCCCATACCAAGGTTTTTGATAGCACCACCCATACCTGTCTGTATATGTCCCTTTACATGAGAGACAACAACGACATGTGTTGTATCCGCAAGTTCGTTGGCAACCTCGAACACTCGGTTTTCAACAGTTTTAGAAACACCTCTGTCGCTGATAACTATGGGACAGCCAATTTTTTTTTCTGTAAAACCATGTATCCCAGCAAGTTTTTCGTAGCCTTTTTTTGTTTTTCTGAGGCTATTGTATGCTACTGTTGTGTCAAATAGAAAGGGATGTGCATCTATTTTTTTCAACTCCTCTACAACCCTTCTTATGAAATCTGGTTTTATAAAGTATTTATTTCCTATTTCTCCCATATGCAGTTTGACTAGTGTTTTTTTTCCAGTGAATCTCTGTATGTTCATACTATGAAGTGCATCATGTAGGTGTTCTGTGTTTTTTAGAAACAATACTTTTTTCATCCTATGATTTTCTCCCATTTCTTTACTTTGAGGACTTTTCCTAGGGAACCGCCTTTTTTGATCTCCTCTCGGATACGGTTTTCGTATTCTTTGACATTGAGTGCTCTGTTTGCTATTTCCTGTGCTATTTCTTGTGGTATAACAACTACTCCAGAATCATCGCCGACTATCCAGTCACCAGTTCTTACTGTTTGTCCTCCGCATTCTATCTCAGCCCCTATTTCTCCGAAGCCTTTAGGCTCACCAGCATTTGAAGAAATATGTCTGCAGAATATTGGGAAATCAATTTTTATGATGTCATCCAGGTCTCTAACCGCACCATCAATAACAACACCATTTAGTCCCTTTATTTTTGCGCTCCATGTAGCCAGCTCTCCCCATACGGCTTTTTTTCCCCCATTCACATCTATTACTAGGATCTGTCCTTTTTCAGCCAGGTCTATTGCCTCTATGGGCTTGGCCCAGTCTCCATCTAATGTATTCACAGTTAATGCTCTTCCAACCATATGAAAACCTAGTCTCAAGGGTCTAATACCATGCATTGCTCCTTGTTTATGCATAGCATCTGATATATTTGGTGTAGACACTTTTGAGAAGGCATGTAGGAGCTCTGTTTTATCATATTTTTTGTAGAGATCTGTTTTAATACCCTTTTTTTCCGCAACTGCTTTTTTGATAATCTTTGTTGCTTTTACCACGTTTTTAGCCTTTGTTATTGCACCACCAACTATTATGATACTTGCACCTGCTTTTACTGCATCGGCAACTGTTTCACTGTTTAATCCACCGGCAACAGCTACTGGTATGCTGGTTGATTTTGAGATAGATGTTAGGGTATCAAATGGTTTTTTACCGATCATCTGCTCATCTATACCCACATGTATGCATAGATAGTCAACACCCAGTTTTTCCATTTCCTTAACACGTTTCTCTTTATCCATGACACCTATTAGATCTACCATTATTTTTGATCCATACTTACGTGCAGATTTAATAGCATCTATGATAGTGCTGTTGTCGGACACACCAAGTATACATACAACATCTGCTCCTGCCTTGGCTGCCATTTCTACCTCAAGAGCACCTGTGTCCATGGTCTTCATATCAGCAACGATTGTTTTATCTGGAAATGTTTGTTTAAGCATACGTACAACATCCATGCCCTCGCTTTTTATCAGAGGTGTGCCTGCCTCCAGCCAATCTGCTCCTCCCTCCACTGCATCTTTTGCTATGTTTAATGCTCTGTGTGCATTAAGTAGATCCAACGCTACCTGCAATATAGGCATCATCTATCTTGTCTCCCCAAATATAGAATAAAAGGACTTGTATTTAAAACTGTAATGGCTAAAAAAAACCAAAAAAGGGGTGTATAAGAAAAAATGGTTTTTTTATGTCTTCTTTGCATATTTTAGGCAGATTTTGATCAACTCAGGTGGGCATCTAGAAAGTTTACCTGTTTTACCGTATTTTTTGAGTCTCTGCAGCCAGAAAGGGGTTATTTCACATTGGTTAATTACTTCAACAAATTTTATGATCATATCCATTGTCTGAGGGTGTAGTATATGTTCCATCTCGCAGGCATCTCTTTCAGCGATTTCACCCTCTATGCCGAGTAATAGAAGAAATTCTTTTAATGCATTATGCTTTCTAAGAGTTTTTTTAGCAACTCTGATTCCCTTGTTTGTTAGAGTTGCCCCGCTATATTTCTCATAGTTAATGTATCCCTCATTGCTTAGTTTTTGAAATATTTCGGTTACACTTGCAGGGTTTATACTTAGGGCAGAGGCTATGTCACTGGTATGAACCTTCTTTTTTTCCTTCTGGATGTCATAGAATAGTTCTACATAGTCTTCAATGGTTTTTTTCCTCAAATCCTTCTCTACACCCCCGGTAGTATGAGTCTAAGTATAAATCCAACTGCTACTGCAGTTCCTATCATTATAACGGTGGATTTCAGCATGTCTTTGATGCCCAATTCTTTTATGAGAACGGTGAATGTGGCAACACATGGAAAGTATATTGTGAGTATGGTGACTGCTATGACCAGCTGCATGGGATTCATGTTGAGTGGCAGTAGCATCCCAACTGCGATGTCTTTTCTAAGAAATCCTATTATCAAAGCGATGCTTGCACTGCCTGGTAGTCCAAATACAGTCTCCATTAGTGGGGACAATGTGTTTCCAAGCCATTGTATGATCCCAGCTGTGTATAGTATATTGATTATGAACACACCTAAGAAGAGAAATGGTATCGCTTCTTTTAGAAACCAACGTATCCGCATCCATGTTTTTTTAGATATAGCTCTTAGGCTGGGACGGCGATATGGTGGTATCTCAAGAAAAATCTCAGGGCTTTCCCCATGTATGGTTCTGCTTAGTATAAGCCCCGCTGTGATGTATATTATGATGAGTGTTACAACCACTATCCCTATGTAGTACATCCCATGTTGTCCCAGTACTCCAAATATCATAGCTGTCTGAGCCATACAGGGTATGGCTATGGCCAACAATGTTGCTGATATGAAACGTTGTTTCCTTGTCTCTAGTGTTCTTGTAGAGAGAGCACCGGGTACATTGCAGCCTAGACCAAGGAAAACAGGTATGATTCCGTGTCCATGCATACCCATCTTATGGAACACATTGTCTACAAGTGTGGCAAGACGTGGTAGATATCCACTGTCCTCAAGTATCGATAGCATTAGATAGAATGCTATGATGTATGGCAACACCATACCTATGGGTACAAACAGTCCGGTGGTTAGTATCCCCATGGATTCAACAAAGTCTATGTCGCCATATGTTTGACTAATAAATAGATTATACAGCAAACCAGGTCCAAGTATATTGCCTAGTTTTATAATCAATGGTTTGTACCAGTTTTCAAAAAATGGTTCAAAAACAAAGCTGATTAGATTTTCCCCGATCAGCCGTACAACCCAGAAGGATAGAAAGATTATGATGAATGCAATAGGTATGCCAGTTAATGGCTTGATTGTTGCCTCTGATATTCGATCCTTTATTGTATGATGACGATGCTCTACACGTTCGACTTTCCTTATGATACTACCTATTTCAATCCATCTACCTTCTTCACTGGTTGGTTTTATGTTCTCATTGACACATGCATCTTTTATACGAGAAACCAGTTTTTTTATTCCCTCACCTGTGAGTGCATTTGTTGTAACAACTGGTATACCCAGTAACTGCTCCAGTTTTTTTTCGTCAATATGTATCCCTAGATGCCTTGTTTCATCCCACAGGTTTAATGCTATAACAACAGGTGTGTTTCCTTCTAGTAACTGTAATGTTAGATATAGATTTCTTTCAAGGTTTGTCGCATCTACGACGTTTATAACAACATCTGCCTCTTTTAGCATCTGAAGGGCTACTTCCTCTGCTCTGTTAGTAGGTTCTAATGAATAAGTACCCGGTGCATCTATTATCTCAACCTTTTTCCCATCTATCCTCATTGTTCCCTTTGAAAAATCAACTGTTGTACCAGGATAGTTAGATGTTATAACGTTTGCACCTGTGAGGCGGGAAAACACCACGCTTTTCCCAACATTGGGATTTCCCATCAGAACAATTTTTTTGATCATAATATCTCTACCATGATTTTCTGAGCCATACCTCTCCCAAGTGTCATCTGACAGTTACCTACCATTACTGTGATAGGACCACGTAGAGGCTGCCTAGAAATGATTTTGATTCTCTGTCCCTCCCGAATGCCTATGGTTCTAAGCTTATGCTGAAACCCATGTCCTCCATGTAGACTCACTATTTTCGCATTTTTGTTGTATGGCAATGCAGTCAAAGGTATTATCTTCTTATCCATAACCCCATAAGCACCCTGTGATTTTTTGGTGTGCCTAAATTTTTGTATTAGTTTATGTTATGTATATATCCAATATATAAAATTTTGGTATACCTAAATTTTTGGCTTTTTTGTAAATACTTTAAAAAGTTTG
>QMSS01000054.1 GCA_003649715.1 Thermoplasmata archaeon | reverse complement strand
TCAAGTACATAGCTTTTTCCGGAGTAGATGAATTTGTCTTCTATTGGGTCCCATCGGAATACTTCGTTTGTGAGTATTTCTTTGGTAACTGGGTCTATGTCGATGATTTCAATGATCTGTTTACATCTTCTAACACGTTTACCTTTCACTCGTGTTGTGACTTGTATGCAGACTATGTCTAGTGCTTGTAGCATGATACGTGGGATGTTGATGGGTTTTCCCTCAAGCCTATGTATCAGGGACTTAGCGGAGTCAGCATGTACAGTGGAGTATGTTGTGTGTCCTGTGGCCATGGCTTGGAATAGTACGTAGGCTTCTCTTCCTCTTATTTCTCCGACTATGATGTATTCTGGTCTTTGTCGTAGTGCTGCTTTCATGAGGTCGAACATGTCTATTTCTCCGACTATTTTGTCGTTTACTACTTCTCCGAATCCTGAGCGTGCTAGTCCGGGTATCCAGTTGGGGTGTGGTAGGTTGATTTCGCGTGTTTCTTCGATGGATACTATTTTTGCTTCTCGTGGTATGAATAGTGAGAGGGCGTTTAGTGTGGATGTTTTTCCAGCGGCTGTTCCTCCTGCTATTAGTGCGCTTATGCCGTTTTCTACGGCCATCCACATGTAGGCAACCATTTCAGCAGACATGGTGTTGAACTCAACTAAATCAGGTGGTGAAAATGGATCCTCTCTGAATTTTCTTATTGTGAATGTTGATCCTTTGGTTGTGACTTCGTTGCTTAGTGTCATTTGTATACGTGATCCGTCGGGCATGGTTGCGTCGAGCATGGGTTCGGCTATGGAGATGTGTTTTCCGCATTTTTGTGCGAGTTTGACGACGAAGGCTGATAGTTCTTCTTCGTTTTCGAATTCTACGTTGCTTTTTAGTGATCCGTATTTTCTGTGGTATAGGAATACTGGTATGCCTGGTCCATCACATGAGATATCCTCAATATGTGGGTCTTTCATGATTGCCTCTAATTTTCCGAGACCTAGACATTCCTTTTTTAGATAATACAACACCTTTTTCTTTGATTCCTCATCTAACTTGATGTTGTATTCTTCCATAAGCTTCTCTACTTTTTCATTAAAATATTTTTCTTCTCCTTTCTCCTCCAGTTCCTCGGTGTTTAGATCTATCCTACCAATTGTTTCTCTTAAAAACTCTAAAACATGTGTTTCTTCTTCAGAAAGTTTGACTTCAACTAGGAAATATCGTTTGTCGAGACTTTCCTTTTCACGCATTATCTCGACATAAGCAAATGGTTCATAGAGTGGATAAAAATCAAGTTCTTCCCATTCTTTTTCAGAAAAACCTAGGCTTTCAAGAGTTACGGATCTTACCTGTAAAACTTCTTTAGGTAGTTCTATTTCTCCGCTACCTGTTAGATCATCTGGTTTGAATTCTGATTCTGGTAGAGATTCTATACTCTCAGTGCTACTAGGGGATGGAAAGAATGGTTCTTCTAGATTAGGTAATGTTAAATCCTTGTTTTCATGAGGAGTATCAATCTCATCGAAAAAAACATGTTCTACATCTACGCCTTCATTTCTCTCATCTTCATCTATAACCTCGGTTGTTTGAGAGATATCTGTTTTTTTCTCTGGCAAAAACATTTTATCTGTCTCAACTGATTCAATATTGTCCTCAGCTGTTTTTAGAACCATCTCTTCAACCTTTGTTTCCTCCCCATCCCTATTGCCATCTCTCACTGCTGATGCGTCGCTGATTCTTTTGTCTATTAACTGTTTTTCCTCTACACTTATCTCCATAGCATCAAGGTTTTCTCCTGATGTTAGGAAATGGACGTTGTCTATTTCCTCCTCTCTTGTGGGTAGTTCATCCTTGGATTTTTTCTTACTCAGAATCTTTCTGCCAAGAAGAGAAGCTTTTTTTTCCTCTAAATGTTGTTTATGAACTCTAACAGGTTTTTCTTCAACTTCAACCCCCTCTTCTTTTTCCTGATCATATGAAACAACTTGTTTTTCAGCTTCAGTTGTCTGCTCAACAGGGGTTTCCTTATCTACTAAGATGTTGGAAAATGTTATATGATCTTTGTACTTACGTTTCATCTCAGCTAGGTCTTCGGCAAGGGGTTGTTCAGATGGCATAGATTTTTCTTTTGATGCCTCCCCTTTTTTCTTTCCTATTGGAATCAGAAATTTTTTGCTGGATATAGGTGTTTCATGTTTCTTTGTTTCTACCTCTGCCATCTCCTCAGTTTTTTTCTTACTGACAATTTTTTTCTTATCTACGAAAGCCTTTTTTTCAGAAAAAATGGTTGGTAGAGGTAAAGATTGTTTTACTGCAGTAGTTTTTTGGATCTTATCCTCTCTTTTTGTTTTTAGCATAGAGAATTTTTTTTCAGAAGTCTTCTTTCTGAAAAACCCTTTTTTTTCTTTTGTATCCAGTGGAATATCTTTTTCTACTCTTTCTTCCTTTTTTATTTGCTTCTCTACTAAAGGCTGTGGGTATAGCTCCCATGGTTTTAATGATATATCTATACCATCATGTGTTATGTCTGTCTTTTTTTCAGATTTTTTACCAGGCCAAATCAAAATTTTTTTTCCATATCTTTTAGGATATTTTGTTTCGATGTTTTTAGAATCAATTTTTTTGTATATCTCTAAGATATTGTTTTTATCCTTTATTTTTTTGATATCTATTTTGTCCTTGTTGATCTCTAAGATTTTATCGACACTTCTCTCTATTTCTACTACCTCGCTGGGTGCTGTAAAAAAGAAGAATGATGAATGTTTATCATTAGCAGGAGGGTTTGAATTTTTGTTTTTCTTCAAGTGCATCCCACCATACACTCTACTTCTTTCTCTGAGCGGTAGGATGCTGAGTTACTAGGAAAAAGTAAGATTTTATTCTGATTGTTTCTCTGGTTTGGATGCATAGGGTTTACTATTATGTTATAGAATCTTCTATACATTGTGTGCATCCCATCACTCCTATCCAGTTCTTTTAATTCCTTTTATCTCAAGTCCTTTTTTGAAATATTTTTAGACATCCATTGGATATAAATAGGATCACTATATTTGGCGAGACTGCCATCATCTTTTGTTTGTGTGCATCCTACCCTCGTATGTTTTGTTTTGAAATGTTTTAATCTGTATTTATAACTTTCTTTTATTGTGTTGTATGAGATTTTTTATCAGTCGTTTTTCTGGTGTTCTGATGTTCCCTTTTTAGATGACCATTGTACTACATATACGATGTCCATCTATGTGACATTAATATGGTTCTATAGGCACCACATATTAGCCGGATACAGGTTTATTTTGTTAGATGAAATAATCTTATTTGTGTGACGAGACGATGTATGGGCTGGAGGATGATGTGTTTATGTTTTTTTCCATCCTGATAGTGCAAGTATTATTCCTAGTATCATTGGGAAAATTATAATGTAGTAGATGGGGTCTATATTTTTTAGGTAGTGGATTATGTTGTATCCATGGATATGTAGCAGGATTATTGAGACAAGTAGGATGGGTGTTATGATGCCTAGTAGAAGAGGAATTGCTTCTTTGTTCATTCAAATATTCTAACCTGCTCTTCATTTAAACAATTTATGATCAAAAACGATGATATTCTGATGATATTTGCTAATCATTTTTTTTCTATTTTAAATCCTCTTTCTTCTTATGTTGTGATTCTGAAATTGGGTTTTTTTTTATTTTTATCACACATGTTTATGAGTGGATAAGAAGGGGGATTAAATTGGAAAAGTCTATAAATCAATATTTGTTTTCCCTCTTCACAGGTTTTGATTCTAATCTGGGGGTTTCTACGCTTGAATGGATTGGATTCAGATCGTAGGACAAAAGTTGTTATAATGGGCGCTGCGGGTAGGGATTTTCATAATTTTAATGTGTATTTTAGAGACAATGAAAGATATGAGGTTGTTGCTTTTACTGCTACTCAGATACCAGGTATAGCTGGTAGAATGTATCCCCCGGAGTTGTCTGGTAGGTTATATCCCTCTGGTATTCCTATTTATCCGGAGGACAAGATATCTGATTTGATCAAGGAAAATGATGTTGATGAGGTTGTTTTTGCATACAGCGATATATCCTATTCCTATGTTATGAGCCGATCGTCGATTGTTAATGCTGCTGGTGCTGATTTTGTTTTAATGGGTCCAAGAAAGACTATGCTCAGATCACTGAAACCTGTTATAGCTGTTTGTGCTGTTAGAACTGGTTGTGGTAAATCGCAGATTTCTCGTAAAATATTTGAGATTTTAAGAGAAAGAGGATTTAGGGTTGTATCTATAAGACATCCTATGCCCTATGACAAAAACTTGTCCACTCAGATTTGCCAGAGATTTGCCTCATATGATGATCTGGAAAAATATAACTGTACCATAGAGGAGAGAGAGGAATACGAGCCATACCTAGATATGAAGGGTGTTATCTATGCGGGTGTTGATTATGGAGAGATTCTAAAGCATGCGGAGGAAGAAGCTGATGTTATCATATGGGATGGCGGAAACAATGATTTTCCATTTATAAAACCTGATTTTTTGATCACTGTTGCTGATCCTCATCGGGCAGGTCATGAGTTGCTGTATTATCCCGGTGAGCTGACTCTGAGACTTGCTGATGCGGTTGTTATAAACAAGGTTAACACAGCAAAAAAAGAGGATGTTGGTAGGGTCAGTAGGAATATAAAGATGGTTAATCCCAGGGCGGTGGTCATAAAGGGTGTTTCTGATATAATGACTGACAGTGGTGACATGATAACCGGTAAAAGGGTTTTAGTGATTGAAGATGGACCAACAGTTACACATGGTGGTATGAGGTATGGTGCTGCCTATGTTGCTGCTAATGAGTATAATGCTGGTGAGATCATTGATCCACGTCGTTATGCTGTTGGATCCATTGTAGATACATTCAACAAATATGATCATCTCTCTGATGTCCTCCCTGCCATGGGGTATAGCAAAAAACAGATACGGGAGCTGGAGCAGACTATAAACAATGCCGACTGCGATGTTGTAGTAAGCGGTACTCCTATAGACCTTCGTCGTGTGGTGAAAACAGATAAACCTATTGTTAGAGTTAGATATGGTGTAGGTGAGAAAACTGTGTTTGATTTGGAGAAACTGGTTGACAGGTTTTTAGAAAAACATTTATCTCAGTCTACTTCCCACTAACACAAACTGTGCTAGTAATGTTTCCAGTTGAATTTGCTCATTGCTTCCTTCTACTATCCTGAATTCTATCTCACCTGTTTTTTCTATCAGCCGTACTTTGTCTTCATCAGGTATTGTGAGATCGAAGATTGTCTGATGTATTTGTTTTATAATATCCTCGCCGCTTAGACCATGTTTTATCAACAGGTCGTATAGCTGGTTTCTTGCTGCCATAAAGTTGCCTTTTAATGCGGTGTTGATCAAAGCCTTTATATCTTCCTTTTTTGCTGTGGCTGTGGTCTCATAGAGCAACTCCGATGTTATTTTTTTGTCTATAGCTGCCGCTACCTGTAAGGTGTTTATTGCTTTTCTTAGATCCCCTCGTGCTATAAATATAAGGGTTTCTAGCCCATCTTGTGTTATCTCTAGTTTTTCTCTGGTGGCTATTCTCCGCATATATTTTTTTATGTCCTCTGGTTTGATTGGTTTGAATCTGAAGACGGCGCATCTAGACTGAATCGGCTCTATTATTTTGGAGGAGTAGTTGACAGATAGGATAAATCTGCATATGTGTGAGTATCGTTCTATAGTTCTCCTCAGAGCAGCCTGTGCATCTGATGTAAGTGAGTCAGCCTCATCTAGAAATATTATTTTGAATCGTGCTTCTCCTATAGGTGCTGTTCGTGCGAAATCCTTTATCTTCCCTCTGATTATTCCTATTCCTCTTTCATCGCTTGCGTTTAACTCATTGAAGTTTTGTCTCCATGTTTTCTCACCGAAGATTGTTCTCGCAAGTACAAGAGCGGATGTTGTCTTGCCAGTTCCAGCTGGTCCTGCAAATATGAGATGTGGTATGGTTTTGGTTTCTGCATATGCTTTTAGTCTCTCTATGATATGATCTTGACCGACTATTTCATCGAGTGTTTTTGGTCTATATTTTTCAATCCATATGTCTTCCATATGAGTTTCCACGTTCTGGTAATATGGTTCATCTGATTAATGTTTTTTTGTTAATCTAAGTTTTTTTTGAAGAATAGTGAGGATGGTGAGGAACTGGTTTGTGTTTTTTTTGTTTATTTGGTGGTTTTGACATTTTGACAGAAAACCTTTAAATATTATTTTGATAAAAGTTATCATGCATCATACTATCAATGAAAGAGGTGGTGGTCTGGCAATGGAAAAATCATTGAAAGACATGACCAGAATACTCCTTTTCCTAGCTGTAGCCAATCTACCATTCATAACCATAGTCCAAGTAACTGGCCTTGATATATTCCTAGATTCCTTTGAAAATCCCAGCTACTATTTGTATTTAGAATACAACAACTCTATTGGAAACATGGAAACTAAACATAGCTACATCATAGTTCAGAAGTCATCTCATCCAAATTTCTCAATAAAAAAGGGGGACATATTATTATATCAGCAGTATATAAATGGTAAAGATGAAACAGGTGGATACAGAATCTACTGTGAATACTATGCAGACTACACAGAACACATAGAGGGAATACCTAACACCCTATTTCACAGCAAACTTAATGTGAGCAGAACTAATAGAGACAGCAGAGTAATTGGAAAAATAGTTGGCATCGCTGAATACGATCCATGGCATGGCATAGCTATAAAAGCATGGGATATATCCATAAACAATCTAAACATTGGAACAATTTTTTTAAAAAACATCCACATCTAAACAAAAAATTAGATTCAACTTTAAAAAACCTGGTGACAAAAAAGTAATGTTTCAAAAAAAGTTTTTTTATGACAAGTTTCTTTAACCAGCTGACGGTTTACCATCCTCCCAGGGGAATACCAATGATGTTTATTCCTAATTCTGACCAAAAAAACAAGATGCTTAAGAGCATTGGGTTGCAGGATATCGATGAATTGTTTTCTGACATACCCCATGAAATTAGGATAAAAAAATTAAACCTACCACAGGGTATATCCCAACAAAACGTGGAACAAAGACTCCGTGAAATAGTAGGAAAAAACAAATCTTTTTATGAGATGCCATGTTTCCTAGGCGGTGGCATAAAACCTCATTATATACCCGCTGTTGTCAAACACATTATCTCCAGATCAGAATTCTACACATCCTACACCCCATACCAGCCTGAGGCTTCGCAGGGTTTTCTCCAGGCAATGTTTGAATACCAAAGCATGATAGCTGAACTAACTGGTATGGACATTGCAAATGCATCTTTATATGATGGAGCATCCGCACTTGGAGAAGCAGCATTAATGTGCCATCGGATAAACCATAGAAAATCCTTTGTTGTACCTAAAAACATTTCTTGGGAAAAAAGATCTGTGTTGAAAAACTACATAAAGGGATGGAAACTAGAGATCAAGGAAATACCATACAACCGAGAAACCGGTGGAGTAGCCCTGGAGGTGCTTAAAAAAACTGTTGACAGAGATACAGCCGGAGTATATATAGAGAATCCAAATTTTTTCGGCATCTTTGAAGACAAGGTATATGAAATCAGACAGATAACAAACGAAACAGGTGCTCTCTTTGTTGTAGGGGTTGATCCACTCGCACTTGGTATCATGAAAAGCCCTGGTGATTACGATGCAGACATTGTTATCGGTGAGGGAAGAAATCTTGGCAACCCAATGGATTTCGGTGGATCCTCACTAGGAATCTTTGCATGTAAAAAGGAGTTTCTACGGCAAATACCCGGTCGTATAATAGGTATGACAAAAGACATGGATGGACGAAGAAGCTTCTGTATGGCTCTACAGACCAGGGAACAGCATATACGAAGAGGACGAGCTACGAGTAACATATGCACAAACGAGGGACTATGTGCTCTTGCAGCCACAGTCTTTCTCTCATGGCTTGGCGGCAAGGGACTAGAAGAGCTTAGTAGAATCAACTTCGAAAGAGGACAACAACTAGCTGAAAAAATAGTCTCCATAGAAGGATTTGAAAAAATTTTCAATGGAATCCATTTCAACGAATTTGTAATCAAATACTCAGATGACATACATAAACTTAACAAAATGTTACTGAAAAACGGTGTTCATGGAGGACTAATCTTAGACAGATGGTACCCAGAGCTTAAAAACTGTATGCTACTCGGCATAACAGAGATGCATACAGATAGGGACATCCAAAGATTTGTCACACTACTCAGACATGCTAAAAAAAAGAGCTAAGAATGGGGGATTAAAAAAATTATGACGTATAGAAGTGCTAGATATGATGAGCCTCTTCTCAATGAACTACGAGGGAGAAAAACAGAAAAAAACCAACCTGTTGAGAATCTACCAATATCTCTTCAGAGAAAAAAAAGAATTCATATTCCTGATCTCGATGAGACACAGATAATACGACACTTTTTCCATCTAAGTCAGATGAATTATGGTATCGACACAGGAATCTACCCACTTGGATCCTGCACCATGAAATATAACCCAAGAATAGGAGAAGAAATCAGCAGATGGGAAAAATTTACAGCCACACATCCATATCAGGAAAGCTCAACCATCCAGGGAAACCTTCAAATACTCTATGAGCTGGAAAAGATGCTCTGCGAAATAACAGGAATGCATAGCTTCACTCTTCAACCATCTGCAGGTGCACAGGGTGAATTCACAGGCATGCTTCTAACCAGAGCCTACCATGAACACAACAATGAGCAAAATAGAGATGAAGTAATACTACCAGACACAGCACATGGCACTAATCCAGCAAGCGCAGCCATGGCTGGATACAAAGTAATAGAAATTCCATCCACAAAACAGGGAACCGTAGATCTCAAAACACTAGAAAAAACATTATCCGACAAAACAGCTTGTTTCATGCTCACAAATCCAAACACATTAGGCATCTTTGAATCTCAAATACTAGAAATTGCTGAACTAGTACATAACGCCGGCGCACTACTATACTACGATGGAGCAAACATAAATGCCATAATGGGCAGAGTAAGACCTGGAGACATGGGATTCGACATAGTCCATCTACACC
>QMSS01000195.1 GCA_003649715.1 Thermoplasmata archaeon | reverse complement strand
CTATCTCACGGGGGTTTGCATGACGAAGGGTAGCCTCATAAAACTCAAGAGGATACATCGAGAGTGTATCTAGATTATGTGCTTCTTTATCAACCTCGGAGGGATCGATACGAGTTGTAAGAATGAGCGGCAAATCCATTTTTCCTCCACGTTTATCAGGGATGTAAGCATGAGAAAAATTAAGAAGCGCATCCATAAGAAGCATAAGACCATCTTCGTCACCATCCGCGTTACGGCGTTTTGCTGCATGATAATATGGATGTGCATAGCAGACCTGTGCATCTGTGAAACCGATAATTCGGGACAGGGCACCAGCGCTTGTATGGGGTGCGAGACCTACTACTAGATGACCGGTTAGATCCTCAAGTTTCTTGATTTTATAAAATCGTTCTAAACTGTAGAATCTTACTAAAAGATCATCAATGAATTTTGCAACTCGTGTGAAATATTCTGCGCAGACTTTAGATATTATTACATCTTGTACCTTTAGTTCACATATTTGATTTTCTTCGGTTAAATCATTCCCCAGATAGTCTTTTTTGTATCCTAGTTGTTTTAACCGTTCTATTGATACTCCTATTTCTCTTGGTTTAAAATGTGTAAGTGGTGCATCTGTCATATCAAAACGGGTTGTCCCATCTTTGAATACATGAACATTATATTTTGCTCTTAGTATTCCCTTTTCAAGTGGTTCCGGTGTTTTATGTTTTGAGATGGTTCCTATAACACCTTTTATCGTTTCTGGCAGGTTTCTTTCTTTAAGGTTTTTCTGAGCGATTTTAAGTTCTTCTGCTAGATTTATTTCTAAGACTTCTACTCTTCCGTTACTTATCTCTGTATGTGTTCCACATGTACAAAAAACTCTATGCGTTTTCTTTCCGCATTTCGGGCATAAACGTGTTCCTGCCTCGATTTCAATTATCCCTTTTTCAGCGGCATTGCGGATGAGGCGTTGATTGCCACCATAATTTCCAATTGGGAATAGTACATGGGGTGGCGGCCTCATTTTACGGGCTGCTGCTTTTTCAGGTCGACCCATTCTGGTTCCGATACGGTACGGTGATCTAGGTTTAATCGTTATACCTGATAGTTTTGTGACTATTTGTATGATGTCGCCTTCGTTTTTTATTTTATCTAGTAATTTGTATCTCTGAGTTTCAACTATCTGGTTTTCTTTGATGTCTAGGCCACAGCAACGTATTATTGTATGAGCATATCTATCTAGTATCAGGTTGTCTTGTCTTTGAATATGAAGTGCTCCTAGGTCTATTAGTATTCTTTTGATTTCGTCTTTTTTTAGTAGCACTAGTTTGTTGTTTTCAATTTTACCATGTTTTTTTATATAATTTATTAGTTGAATTAAATCTTCTTCTGTTATATCATGCCAGAAAAGGTTATAATATGGGTGTAGTGGAATTTTATATTTTGTTGACAGCTCTATTGCATCTATGAATGTCGGTTGTTGTAGATTGATTTCCCTGCCAAGTTCTTCTTTGATTTTTTGGAGTGTTTTTTCATCGGTTTTTTTGATTTCTAGTGGCGTATAGTTTTTTGGTAGGCAACCTATTTTTTTCTGGAGGTCTTGTATCCACCATTCATATACATAGCTAGCATCTGGCAGGTTTGCGTTGTTTTCAAGGAACTCTCCAAAGGGGATTAGTATTTCTCCAAGATCTATTATTTTTTTAATATCTGTTTTTTTGATTTTTTGTGGTTTATTTATTTGTATGAGATCTCCGTTTTGGAGCAAAACGATTGGTCCTTCGATTGTGTCACAGGGTGTTCCGATTGTTCCTTTACCGGGTCTTTCTGTTTTGAGTTGTGTTCCAACAGCTATGAAGCTGTCTAGGAGGTACATGGTTGCTGGGTTTATCGCTGTTGATGCCAGCCCACCTGTTCGTGCACGTCCGTATCTAAGGCGGAATCCTCCTTTACGTGATGGGTGTGAGAATACTGGTCTTCCTGCTATGACTTCTCCGATGTATTTGTTTGATGGTGGGATCGGTGGTATTTTATTGTTTTGTTTATCACCAATAGCTGTTGTTTTATCCTTGTTTACGAATATCTCTAGGAATTCCCATCCTTTTAGTTTGAGTTTTTTAACGTGTTTTAGTATTTTTGGTGCTTTCAGACATAGTCCTTCTGCTATAACTAGACATGCACCTCCTCTTAAACGGTTTGTTCCGACTCTTGGTAAATCTCGGTATCCTGTTACTTCTTCGTCTTCTGTTCCTTCTCCGTTTATGCATATCGGGCAGTTTCTTACGATTTTGTCTATTTCATCAACTGTTGGTGTGTACTGGAGATGTTGTGCTCTCTTGTATAGTGGTATTTCTTCTTTGTATCTTTCTATTTCTCCTTCTGTTGGCTTGTATTTTCCTAGATTCATTTCTCTTCTTACTACGTCGGCTATTAGGACGCTCATTGCTTGTCCTGTGCCACCAGCACTGCGTATCGGCCCTGAAAAGTAGAGGTCAACGTAGTTTGTTCCATCTTTGTTTTTACCGATTTTTACTTCTGCTATTCCCTCGAGTGGTGCCACTAGGACTCCTTCTGTGAGTATCGCTAGCCCTGTTCTTATTGCTTGATCTATCGCATCTTCCATTCGTTTGAATTTCTCGTTTTTTACTATGCTTTTTGCTATT
>QMSS01000194.1 GCA_003649715.1 Thermoplasmata archaeon | reverse complement strand
TAAAAAACACATTCGGAGAATATATAGATAAATGGGTATTTGCGCTAAATGACTATAATGAAAACGTGGAGATAAAGTACAAGGTTTATGGAATCCCAAAAATTGTTATAATAGACATAAATGGAAACATTTATTATTCAATGGAAGGATTAACATCGAGAAATAAAATCCTTGAAGAGATAAACAAGATAGAGCAAGAACAAGGAGGACATACAAAAAATGGACAATAAGATAAGTCTGGTAGTTGTGTTATGCTGCATCATTATGTTTTTATCACTAAATATCGTGGTTGCCTCAGAAACACCTGTTGTAGAAAGCATTAGTTATTCCCCTGAAAATCCATCTCCTGGAGCAACATTGACATTTAATGCTACAATCACTGGCAGCAACATATCCTCTGTATATCTAATAGTGGAGGAATGCAAAGGAGATTTCTGCTTTGCAGATAAACAAAATATCACAATGAATGCCACAGACAATGATATGTATCAAACCGAAGTTACATTGAAACATGAGGATGCAACAACAGTCAGATATTATCTTATCATCAAAAGCAACAACATATGGTATGAAGACACGCCACATGAGCTTGATCTTTCGGAAAAAACCACACCAAATGGTAATGATACCACCGGGGATACATCATTTAACACACCAGGATTTGAACTAATACTACTCATAACAGCTACTATATCTGTTCTACTCTACTCTATTATGAGAAAAAAAGAAAAATGATTCTAAAAATCAAACGTCTAACAACACAGATATTTTCCACTCTTTTAGCCAATCTAGGTAACATTGGTATCAAAACAGGTTTCTGCTATCCTTTTTTCTATTGTCATGCATGTCCTGCTGCCATAGCGGGATGCCCACTTGGAACCATTGAACGAGGAGTATACCGAGGGAATTTTAGATGGCGTCTTATCCTATATCCCCTAATGATAATAGGTTTTATTGGAATAATATATGGCAGAGCTGTATGCGGCTGGATGTGCCCCATTGGATTATTACAGAGAGCAACTGGTGGAGTCGCAAGGAAACTAAGACATCAATATGCTTTTATCAAAAAAATCGGGCAACATAAAATCGAGAAACATCTTAGATACACAAAATATCTACTGCTTACAGGCCTAGTAGTTGGAACAACAGCTATACTTGGATTTATGTTTACTGACATATGTCCAATAGGTTTTTTAACAGGATCAGTACCAATTCTGATATTAAGCCCAGGTAAATTCACGGAAAACATATTTTTTTACCCGGCAATGATTATCTCTATACTGTTTATCATATTAATACTGACGGTTGAGAGAGGATGGTGTAGATATCTATGTCCAGTTGGAGCCATGCTGGCTCCATTCAACAGGATAAGTGTTTTTCATATATTTGTTGATAAAAGCAGATGCATTGGATGCCAAAGATGCTCAGATGTATGCCCAATGGGTATAGATGTTCCAAACATGGAGAGAGACCCAGAATGTATATTGTGTGGAAAATGTATAGAAGCATGTCCATATAATGTTATAGAGTTTAAGAGGAATTAGAGAGATGAAAAAGATAATAGCTATACAGATAACCATATTTGTTCTTACATCTGGAACATTAATGGGATTATTTCTTTATCACAACATTTATGATGAGGTTCAGCTGAAAATAGTATCTGTTCTATGTCTTAGCTGTATTAAACTAAATCCAAAGACTCATATACAATTTATCTTTCAAACAGCAAACCACAAAGCCCATCCTGATTTTGTGTTAGAAAACCTAACTAAGGGTCCATTGTTTATCTACTATACTCAAGATGCATGTCATGGATGTGAAATAATGGACCCAATAATAAAAGATGTTTTCAACATAAATTTTGACAAAAAAAGTTTTTTTTACAAAACAGTCTTTCTTTATAACTCAAATATCACTTTTATTCATATAAATCTTGATCATTCCCCATCAGAGATGACTAACTCATTGTTTATCTATGATAAAGATCATGTTGGTGGTGTTCCAATGTTTGTTGTTGTTACACTAGGATATGATTTTGATGTTGTTAAACCATATTATACATCAGCCTATGGAACTCTAGATCTGGACACCTATGAGGAACGTAAGGAGGCATTAGCTGATATGATCTTAGATGGTATTGAGCTTTATAAACAAAACCAGGCAGGTTTTAGGATAGAAGAGAGATAGAAATATTGAATGAATAATTGTGTTTCTAAATAAACACTGCCAGAGAGTAGCGTAGAAGGATGTTGATAGAAAAGATAGGCTATCTATGGAAGACCATAGTATAGTTTTTTATCCTTTTTTAGATCTCATTGTTTTTTATTTTTTCTTTTAATATGTCGAACTGTTCTCTAGTGAGTACACAGATGTTTTTGTTCTCTCCTATTATTACCTTGTCTTCCTGTACATCAACAACTGGGCATTTTGGAGGAACACAGCTTCCATCTTGACATAATAGTACTTTCATTTTGTCATCTACCTCCTATGTTAACACTTGTTAACAAATTAATGTTTTCCTTGTTATAAATAATTTGTGGTAAAATAGTAAAGGACTTTAGTTTCTGGACAAATTGATATAGTTGAATTCTATTCTCTTTTTGGATGGGATGTATGAAACCAGGGAAATCAGCTAAAATAAAAGAACGGGAATTAATTATCAAG
>QMSS01000053.1 GCA_003649715.1 Thermoplasmata archaeon | reverse complement strand
TCCCTCTCAGATTCCATCGAAAAATATTTCTTCTTTTGATTAATTCCATCAGCTGGTTTAGCATTTTCATCCCCTCCTGACACATCAAAAATCAGGAGGGGTTTTAAAATTCTTGACACTCTCAAAAAGAGTTATAGTAAAACTAAAATAGTACATCAACACTTAATAATATCTAGCAGAGAGCTTCGGTATTATATGGGGTGTATTTGATCTATGGCAAGAGAAAGAAAAGGTGAAGGCTTTCATTCTGCGGCAGGGCTTATCAGATACTTTGATGCAGAGGAAAAAACAGCTTTTAAGATCGATCCAAGGCTAGTTATAGCAATGTGTATAGCAACTGTGGTAGTAATAACAGCAGTTAAATTTGCATACCCACTATAGATAAAAAATAAAGCCGGGCAAATTTGACTATGGAAGATAAATAGATAATGAGAGAACTCTCCTTTATTTTTTCTTGGACTTTATTATCTCTTTTTTGGTCAGTTCCTCAGCTTTTTTAAGCGCTTCTATTGCTTTTTCTCTATATGGCCCACCGCTCTGAGTCATCCTTGGTTTTCCTCCACCGCTTCCTCCAAGAACGCTACCGATTTCTGGTGCAATTTTTCTTAGATCAATAGCCACATTTCCTGATGCTGAGGATGTGATTTTATTTCCATCATAGATGTGTACTATGTAATTGTTTTCCTGGGTTATTGCCCCAGCAGTTGCGATGGAGTCATATTCAGATGTTGCTATTATTAGTCTAATATCTGTCCCAGGTATTTTTTCAGCTAATTTTTTTAGCCTCTTAATCTCCTTTGATGGTACCTTCTTTTTTTTCTTCTGTGTTTTTTTCCATTTAACAAATAAATACTTACAAGCTTCTATTAGATCTGTAGCAGATGTTTTATCTGTTTCTTCTTTTGTTTCATCTAGGAATCTTTTTATCGTTTTCTCTAGATGAGATATAGGTATGGAAAACATGTCTGCTGTTTCTTTAAGCTGTTGCGATACATCTCTTTTTTCTCTGATTATATAAACGGGGCTTAGCAGCTCTATGATTCGATTGTAAAGTTCTTCCTCTCTGTCCTGATGTGCATCAGCCATTTTTCCAGCTGCAAATATGATTCGGTTTACACCGTCTTGTATTCTCTCTGCTTTGAGTATCCTTATCTTTTCTACCTCTCGTGTGTTGTTAAGATGTGTTCCACCGCATGCTTCTACATCAACCTCAGGTATATTGATTACACGTATTTTATTTCCAGATGGTACTCCCCCCTGATATAGTCTGAACCCATATTTTTTTTCTGCAAGGTTCCGATCCATTAGTTTCTTTTCTACATCTATAGCCTGTTGTATAAATTGATTAGCCAACTCCTCTATCCTCTTTTTTTCTTTGTCTGATATTGTTTTATAGTGTGAGAAGTCGAAACGTGCTTCTTCGGTCCTGATCTGCGATCCAGCCTGCCAGATGTGTTCTCCTAGTATCTTCCTGAGAGCACCATTTAGTAGATGCGTTCCTGTATGGTGTTTCATTAGAGTATACCTGTATTCCCAATCTATATGTCCATGTATTTTTCCACCAACCTCTATATCTGCATAGTTTGCATCTATAAGATGTATGATGAGGCCATCATTTTTTTTCACATGTTTTACAAAAAACTTTTTTCCATCTACTGTTAGTGTTCCCCGGTCGCTAGGCTGTCCTCCTCCCTCTGGATAAAACATGGTCTTATCAAGTATGATTTCAGTTCCCTCTTCTGTTTTATTTTTCCATAAAATAATGGCATCAAACTCCTTGGCGTAATGGTCTTTATAGTAAAGGAGTTCTGTGTCTGGTAGATCTATTTTTTTTCTTTCTATCTGTTTTTCCATTTTTTTTTCATGTGAATGTAGTTCTGCTATCCTGGATTCAAAGTTTTCTGGTACACTAATGTTTATTCCCTCTTTTTCAGCTATTTTTTTGGTGAAATCAGGTGGCAGACCATGTGTGTCATATAGGCTAATAAGTGCTTTGTCATCTAGTGTTCCCCGTTCCCTGATTATTCTTCTAACCAGGTTTTCTCCTCTGGAAAGCGTTTCTATATATTTTTTTGTCTCGATGTCTAGAATCTCATCGATCTGAGTCTTATGTTTTTTTAGTGATGGAAAATCTTTTTCTAGCAGGCTCAGCTGCATGTCCACAATTTCTTTTAGAGAAACCTGAAGTTTCAGTTTTTCAATGAAACGAAGAGATCTTCTGATAATTACACGTGCGAGATATCCTGCCTTGACATTTGAGGGTACAATTCCATCGCCCAACATAAATGCAAGACATTTTGAATGATCAGCCAATGCATAAATATCTGGTATTACATCATTGGATGAAGATGGCGATGTAGCGTTTTCTCTAAGCCATTTTATGACATCTGGAAATATGGAGTCGTATATGGTTGATGTACCTGTAGAAATCCAGGTTATTCTCTCTAACCCATATCCGGTGTCGACAATGTTCAGAGGATTTTCCGCATATCTTTTCCCATTTATGAGAAACCCACCGTTTAAGTCTTCTTTCATGTTCATAAAAACTAGGGTTGCAACCTCTAAACCACCTGCAAGTACCTCAAGACATGGACCAGCGTTTCCACCTCCCTCCCAGAGCTGCTCTTTATAGGTAATCATCTCTCTGGGTATTCCTATGATTCTTCTGAAAAATTCATCACAATATGCAACAGTTTCCTCCTTCCAGTAGACCTCGTTTTCCTTTTTATTGAAGGCATGATGCCCCATCATCTCAAAAATTGTGAGATGTCGACCACTTCTACCTACCTTTTCAAGATCATTAAGTCTTATACAGGGCTGTGAAATAGCCAGTGGGTTGGCAGGTGGCGGCACCTCTCCAGATGTTACATGTGGCTGAAAATCAGCGATAGATGCGATAGTGAGATAGATATCAGAACGCCATCTTGCAACAACAGGACAGCGTTCACCTGTTTCTGGGTAGAAAAGCCTTGAATGACCATGTTCTTCAAAAAAAGATAGAAAACCCTCACGTACCTGCCTTAGAGAGGATTTTTTTCCAATAGGTTTTCCAATAAAACTAAGATCTACACAGGGTACATCGCCGCATAGATCTATATCACTGTTTAATGTCCAAAAGTATTCTCCGCAGGATGAACATTTTTTCCGTACAAACCCATTGTCATGAAAAAAATTTAAATCAAGCTGGCTCTGAAGAAATCTGTCCATCATAAACTCTCTACCCTCTCAGGAATAACAAAATGGTATAAAGTTTTATCCTCTACCCTCGAGGTTTAATCTAATTTCTTTACCATAGAGATGTTGATAGAAATATGATCTATATATTGGTATGAGAGAGTGATATGTCTAAAAAGTAAAGAATAGAGTTTTCTAATAGATCAAATCTTTGTAATATATACTTTGTAATATACAAAAATAATCTCTTATAATCCTTTTTTTGAAGGGTAGATGAAAGCCTGAAAGCCTATAAAAAATCATTTGAATAGAGAAGTTAAGAGATAAAAAAAAGAATTAATGGAAACACACGATACATTTATATGTGCATTATGCAATTAAAATATATGGGGTAATATGAGACATAGATATTTGTTTTTAACATCTTACCACAGGTGGAGTAGTGGGATATTATGAAGATAAAGATTAAGACTAGATGGATAACTAGATGGGTATTCTACTTTTCAATAGCGGCTCTGCTTCTGGCTATGTTCTGCATTGGTTTGACATTGGCAAATGGAGATAAATCATCATTTCTTGTCCATCCCAGATCAACGTCTGTTGAACAGTGTAACGCAGATGATTATGGTGTACAGTGGGAGATGAATTTTGGTTCCAACCCATGGTATGGAGCACGTTATGAGGGCCCTCAGCCTATAGGCGACTGTGATAATGACGGCAAAAATGAGTTACTCATTGGGGGTAGAGATGGTTTGCTTAGAATATTTGAATGGGACAACATGAAACAGACATACAAGCAGACCCATGCATTACATTGTCCATTCTATCCACTTGTTAGATTTAATGCCGATGGGTTTGCCATAGGAGATTTAACAGGTGATGGTAAAAATGAAATCGCTGTATCATGGTTTGCTACAGTATACAAATGGACTGGATGGAGATACAGGCTTATAGGATGGTCGCCATGGATTGTATGGAATGGAGGATGGTCCACTGACTGCTACATTGGTGATTACGATAACGATGGTAAAAATGAGTTGATTATGAGCAATGGTGCCCGTACAGACAAGGTGCCCGAGATTGTTGTCTACGGGTGGAATGGATGGAGACTAATAAGGGAAGCCTCATGGAATGATCCTGGTGTAAACGGTATTGTTTATATGGCTGGTCTAGGAGATGTTGACTATGATGGTAAAAATGAGATCGTCTGCGGATCAGCCAACAAGGTTGTAGTGCTAGACTGGGACAACGAGAAAAAAGAGTTTGATACAACTGTGATCCAGAAAACATATGGATGGGAAAACTATCCCTTTGCCTGTGTATGCAAAGATAGCGACATGGATGGGAAGCCAGAGATCCATGTTGGATACTACTCGCCTCGTATAACAATCTTCGAATGGAATGGAACAGGATATAAGACAAAGTTTGATAAATACTGGCCTGGTGAGAGAGAACTCATAGAGGGTCTCGATGTTGGTGATGTAGATGATGATGGAATTGCAGAGGTATGCGCTGGCACTAACCTGGTTCATATACTACAATGGAATGGATCCACATATACCGAGGAGGCTGTGCTTCCAACCTTTGGAGCATTAGCTGCTGTTTCAGTTGGTGACTGTGATAATGACGGGAGAAATGAGATAAACGCCGGCTCAGTTATGGTGGATCATGGACAGAATTTCATGTCATGGGTTTTTAAATATGGTTGGACCGGCCAAAAAAATGATACAACAGAAAAATAAGTTGAGATAGCTAGGTATCCCTTCTATCCCCGATATCCCACAACATTTTATTTCTTATATCCACTTCCATCCTCCTAGGTATAGCATCCAAAAAGACAATGAAATTACACCTATTCTCCTTTCCTAATCCCTAGAAATATTTTTATGTATTGTCGATATATATATCGACATAAGCTGAGATAATATTATGATTAACAAAACCAAATCATGGATGGAAAGAGGTTTATGGACATCAAAGATATTTTAGCTGAAAAAATGGCTGGAGAAATCACATTAAGCCCCAGACCCGGAAAGACCATACGTAAATGGCGTAACATCTTCACTGTCTCCCAGACAGAACTCGCAAATTATTTGGGGTTATCTCCAAGTGTCATAAGTGATTATGAATCAGGTAGAAGAAAATCCCCTGGTATACAGACTATTAGAAGAATCGTAAATGCCCTCCTAGAAATAGATGAAAAGAAAAACAACGCACAAATGCTACGTCGATATCAGTTTCTCAATAAAAAAGAAGAGGGAATATTGGATATAATGGAATATCCCTACCCAATCTCTGTCAAAGATTTTATCCAGAAAATAAATGGAACACTGTTGTCATTAGAAAAAAATGACCACAGCAGGAGTGTCAAGGGTTTCACTCTGATTGATGGTATAAAAACAATTCAGACGATAAACTCAACAGAATATGTACATCTATATGGATGGAACACAGAACGCGCATTGATCTTTACTGGAGTGAAATATGGTAGAAGTCCTATGATAGCCATTAGGATACATCCTGTTAAACCAGCTGTTGTTGTCTATCATAGGCCTGCTGCTGTTGATCCTCTAGCCGTTAACCTGGCTGATCGTGAACGCATACCACTTGTTGTAACCAATCTTCCTCTAGAGGATCTAAAGAAAAAATTAGTTTCAATAGGAAGAGAATGATATATATGGAGCTCTTGGGACTTTGTAACATATGTGGGAAACCAGATGCTGTTTTTACCTGCAGACTATGTGGGAGCCTAGTTTGTAGGAGCTGCTTCGATCCAAGCCATGGTATCTGTAATAGATGTAAGATGGGTAAACAGCTATAAAAACATCCCTTTACATCAACATTTTTAGGCGAAATATGAGATCCTCCTACCATTCTAAAACCTTTATTTTCCCAACAATACAACCAACATAATAAGAATGCATCACCCTAGGAATGTAGAAAAAGAGATGTTTAAACAAATATTTTTTTAAGACGACATTCTATTTATTCTCTCTTGAAAAAGGTTATCTGTGATGAATGCAGTTAAGAGACTTCTATGGTGGATCCTCGGAGGGTCTGCTGGAGGTATAAATCGAGGGAGAATAGTTGAAGAACTTTTTCAGAGACCACATAATGCCAATGAGCTCTCTAAAATACTTGATCTTGACTACAAAACAGTTCGTCACCATCTCGAAATACTTGAAAAAAATAGATTAATCACATCAACAGGTAGTGGATATGGGAAACTATATTTTCCATCAGACATGTTGGAGGACAACAGAGAGTGTTTCATAGAGATTTGGGGGCAAATTGGGAAAAAACAAATAAGAAAAGAAGAATACTTAAGGGTGAAAAAGCATGAGTGATATTCCATATAAAAATAGGATGGATCCAAAAACAAAAGCCATCGCTGTCATAATAATTCTTCTTTTCGTAGGATTGATTGTTGGATTGATCATATCTAAAGCTAGTATCAACTATGCCAGTAAACGGTTCAGAGAAAGATTTGGAGAAATAATCCCACGCATTCATATCTTCATACAAGCATTTGTTGATATCTATATCATAGCCACCTGTATCATATGCATCAACATATTTCTCCTATTAGGTCTCCTTGGAATATACATTGATTCTTTCCGTAAAACAAAATCAAGTTTTCTACTAGGGCTTCTACTCTTCATAGGTATATTATTAGTACAGTCTGTTCTCTCACTCCCAATCCTCCAAACTGCTCTAGTAGGATACATGGGTTATAGCCTTAGTTTGTTTGGTATTCTCCCCAACATGTTTGAAACCATTGCACTCATCATACTGTTATACCTAAGCATGGAATAAAAAAATAGTGACACCTCAAATTGCAAATTGTGTGGGGATATATAATCCAGATTTGGGTATGTTTTGGGAAAAAACTGGATATAAATCTGGTAAATCAATATAAATTTTGTACAACATAATTTTTCTAAAAACCAACAGGAGGTGAAAAAAAAGAAATGAAGAAGATATGGATTGCCGCCGCAATGGGTCTACTGATGATAAGCATGGCAACAGTTGTTTCTGCTGAAAACGATGCACAGAAGATGATATATTCTTCATTCTATGGATATAAAAAACCAGTAGAGATAAAGCCAAGATATGCAGCTGTATTAGATGATCAACAGTTGAGTAACAGATATATGCCTACACCTAGTGATCATCCACGTAGAGCCAAATTCGTAGGAATCTGGGGATACCTAGATGACAACACAACCAAGGGATACGTTGGGGGAATCATCGAGAAGAGAGGACGCTTCGGCTATCTAAGAGGGCGCTGGAACACTACTGATAATAGCACAAGGGGGAGAGTAACTGGAATCCTCAAAAAAGGCTTTTTCATCGGAAAAATAACGATCAACAACGAGAGAGCACAACGCATCGTTGGACTCTACAGACTAGATTCAGAGAACAAAGTCTTTCATATGAGATGGATGACACCACATAAGGTCGGGTGGGCTCACTGCAGAATCAAACTTATCTAAAAGAACAAAGACCATCCCATCCCATGGATCTCTCTATTCAATCCCCCCTCTCTTTCTTCATTTTTTTATTTCAAAAGAACTCTGCAAGAATTATCCTAAAAAATGTGTTTCTTTTTGGTTTTGCATCGTGGGTGTTCTCACTTTTTAAAAAGATCTGAAATTTATGAAAACAGAAAAATATATATATTTAACAATCGTTAAAATATTTCTCTGGGGGATTGAAGAAAACATGAACAAAAATATAGTTAAAATTCTTGAAGCCAGCGTTATCATATTTATAGTAATAATCTCCTCATCCGCAGTTGGAACATGCGTAGATAGTGGAAAAAATTATCTCAAGCTATTAACCCATTCTGAAAAAACAGAGGGTCTACCATATGAAGGTCATCTACGGATATACGTTGTTGAACCTGTGTCACGTTGGATTCATAATGATGGTAATCCATATCACTTCGGCTTCTTAGATTTCGCATTTGATGACACACTATCAATCGAGTATCAGGACACATATGAAGACAGG
Organism: Thermoplasmata archaeon; assembly: GCA_003649715.1. Classification (GTDB taxonomy): domain Archaea; phylum Thermoplasmatota; class E2; order DHVEG-1; family DHVEG-1; genus B82-G9. Next base: position 1,055 of record QMSS01000053.1, on the reverse strand, counting down.
ATTGTTTGGGATGGAAATGATGCCGGCTATGGGGATATACAGGAAGATAACATAATGGTAATAGCAGTCGTTTTTAACCCAGAGCGACATCAGGGATATGCCTATCCGCCTAGTACAAACCCTTTTGATGCATACTATGTGGATGCAGCAGCAGCTGCCACACCCGGCAATACGGGCAACAACACTGTTAACGAAAACTTTACTCACACGGTATTCTGTGAAGAAGCCACAGCACCTTGGTGTGGATACTGTGTCTATGCAAGAGATGCCCTACAGAACATATATGAGTCACATGATTATCCCTTCTATTTTGTGGCATTAATAGCGGATGTGGGCAATGAAGCAGCTGAACAACGATTGTTTGAAGACTACAATCTTTACGGCTTCCCAACCTGCTTTTTCGACGGTGGATACAAGACAGTAATAGGAGGATACCCTGGTGTTGAAAACACCTACAGAAACGAGATAGAAAACTGCGGTCAAAGAGACGTCCATGAGTTAAATCTCACAGTCTCACTCGAATGGTTAGGAAATGGAGCCATACAGATACACATCAGCATAACAAACAATGAAGTTATCGACAAACCAATCGTCGAAATAGAAAACATCAAAGGGGGTTTCGGCGTAACTGCAACAATCAAAAACACTGGAACAAAAGAAGCCACCGATGTAGAATGGAGCATGTCTATAAAAGGAGGAATACTTGGATTGATAAACATATCAACAAATGGAGTAATCGACGCACTACCGGTCAATGAAAGCAGAATCATAAAAACAGGATCCCCCCTGTTTGGACTAGGAAAAATAACAATAACTGTTACTGCAGATGAAAAGGAAAAAACAGTAAACGGCTTCATACTACTATTCCTGATCATAATACCGCACATATAACAAAAAAACATCCTGAATTCCACTTATAAGATTTATAAAAAATCTTATTCCCCATAATTCTATCAAAAAAAATCTTGTGATGGAGCAAACAACCTAATGGATAAAGTGCTTTGTGTAATTATTTTTAAGGAATAGCTCTATGCATCTACTCTTTGGTGATGGGA
>QMSS01000052.1 GCA_003649715.1 Thermoplasmata archaeon | reverse complement strand
TTCTGTTCATTCTATGATAGACAGAAAAAAAAGATGAGATGCCTTTCTAATTTTATTTTTGCACGGGTTTAGCAAAAAATCTATATGTTTTAAATACTAGAACTAGAAATCTTTAATCCCCTTAAAAAAGATTTATTTTGAATCAAGAAAAATGATGGTCATGAAAAAGAAAGAACTTGAAATACTACTACAAAAAGTCCCTTCACCGGATAGTCCAGTTCCACATCTAGAGCAATATATGACACCAGCCGATATAGCCGCTGACATCATCTTTACTGCACATCAGTTTGGAGACATCCAAAACAAGACTGTTGTCGACCTAGGATGCGGTACAGGTATTTTCTCAATAGGAGCAAAACTCACTGGTGCAAAAAAAGTTATTGGTATAGACATAGACAAAAACAGTATAAAAACCGCCAGAGAATTTGCAGAAAAAAACAGCTTAGACATAGAATTTATAACACAAGACATAAAAAACATTATGATAAGATGCGACACAGCGATTATGAACCCTCCATTCGGTGCACAAAAAAGCAATCGGAAAGCAGATAGTACATTCATAGAAAAAGGACTCGAAATAGCCCATGTGGTATACTCCCTTCATCTAAAAAAAACAATCTCGTTTATAAAAAAACTAGTTTCATCCATGGAGGGAGATATTACATACTACAAAGACTACAAGTTCCCAATCAGATGGATGTTTGATTTCCATAGAAAAAAAATAGCAAAATATGAAGTTCAATTACTAAGAATAAAAACAAAAAACCCAAAAATAAACATTATTGAGGGGTTATAATACATTTTAAAAGAGGTTGCATCTAAAAAATGGTTTTTTATCCATACTTTTCCTGCTTTTTTTACCATAAAAAAAATTGTTGGAGATCAAGGGCAGAGTATACACAGATCCGAGTTTTCTCCAAAAAAATAATAATTTGGATGAGACAGTTTTAAAAACCATAAAAACATTTTACATATCATCAAAAAAAATGGGTTGAATACTGTTTGGGATAGGGTGTGAAAAAATATGCGGTTTGTCAAAACAACTGACGAGGAATACGTATTGGATGATGGAGAAAACGTGCTTTATCTGAGATGTAATTTAGAGGAAGCGAAAAAAGAGGCTTTAAAAGCAGCTGAAAAAAACAATAAAGTCATAACCATAAATAAAACCATAGGATACATTGATCCTGATCTGTAAAAAAAATTGGAAAACTCTAAATAAAAATTTTCCGAAAATATAATAACATGGTACTTTATCTGCTTTCGAGTTTAAAAAAAATATTTAGGGGTTAGTGATTGATTTGACGAGACGTAAAACAAAAAAGTTCAGGGGCTCAATGACTCATGGTAGAGGTAAAAAGGCTGGTAGAGGCGCTGGTCTACGAGGTGGAAGAGGAAATGCAGGTCTGCATAAACACAAATACATGCATATGCTGAAGTACATGCCAGATCATTTCGGTGTACATGGTTTTAGAAGACATAAGAGTCTTGTTAAAAAAGATAGGATAATAAATGTTGGTCAGCTAGAGGAAAAATTTCCTGGAAAAAAAGAGATTGATCTCACAAAAGAGGGATTTGATAAACTGCTAGGCGGAGGAAAAATAAACACTGCCATAAAGATAAAAGTAAAAAATGCATCTGATAGAGCTGTGGAAAAGATAAAGGAAATAGGTGGCGAGGTGAAGATAGAACTAAAACATTAGAATGGGTTTCGGGTGTTTATGACGGAAGAAGAAAAAAGCCGTTTATTTGCATTAAAACCCCTCATCGAAAGATGGCCTGCTGTTGCCAAACCTGAGGGACACGTACATTTCAGAACAAAGATTATGTGGACTGTGCTCTGCCTCATTCTGTATTACATTTTGACAAATGTCATGATATATGGTATCAGCGAGGTCACCATTGACATGTTCGCAGGTTTCCGAGCCATAATGGCTGGGGCATCTGGATCAATCATGCATCTAGGTATAGGGCCTATCGTTACTGCATCCATTATCCTGCAGCTATTCGTAGGTGCAAAAATTATAAGACTTGATCTAACAAAGAAAGAGGATAAGGCTATTTATCAAGGAACACAGAAGATACTAGCTATTGTGATGATACTTGTAGAGGCCATACCTCAGGTATATGGATATTTAAGTCCAAGTGATGCATTGATAGGAATGGTTGGTAGAGGATGGGCCAATGCTGTTATAATATCTCAACTATTTATGGGGGCATATCTTGTTTTTCTGATGGATGAACTAATATCTAAATGGGGTATCGGATCTGGTATATCACTGTTTATCGCCGCAGGTGTTTCACAGGCTATATTCACTGGTCTTTTCAACTGGCTTCCAGTGAAGGGAACAGAATGGAGTCTAAGCAGTCCACCTGCAGGTGTAATACCAGGAACATACTATCTTGTATCGCATATGAGCGTTGGACAGATAGCAGAGGGTGGTTTCTCACTCATATTCCTCGGTCATCCTGGATATTACCCCAATGCTATAGTGCCATTGCTAGGGACAATAGCGATTTTCCTAATCGTCGTATATGCAGAGTCCTCCCGGATTGAACTGCCATTAGCTCATGCCAAGGTTAGAGGAGCCAGAGGGAGATATCCTATCCGTCTGATATATGCCTCTAACATTCCTGTTATCTTGATGTCTGCTCTTCTGGCAAACATAAACATGTTTGCTCTCCTATTTTACACTCATCCGACACTAAGCAGACTGCCCTTAGTGGGACATCAATGGTGGATTGGTGTGTACCAGCCTGGTTCTGCTCATCCGGTTGCAGGAGGAGCATGGTACCTATCTAACCTAAATGGTATCAACAGCTGGTTCATACCAATACTCAGCGGAGGAGTACCAGGCGGACATGCAGCATGGCAGTATGCACTTAAATTCATAATATACATCTCAGTGATGATAATAGGATCCATTCTATTCGCAAAGTTTTGGATAGAAACCACAGACATGGGTGCTGCCGCTGTAGCACGTCAAATACAACGCTCCGGCATGCAGATACCTGGTTTCAGAAAAGACCCAAGAATACTAACACGTGTACTGGAAAGATACATACCTGTTGTAACAGTTATAGGAGGAGCCGCTGTTGGGGCATTAGCAAGCTTTGCAGATGCAGTGGGCACAGTGGGAAACACAAGCGGAACAGGCGTGCTTCTAACTGTTGGTATTATGATCAACCTCTACGAACAGATTGCTCGAGAGCAGGCAATGGAGATGCATCCGGTTCTAAGAGGATTCTTCGGAGCAGAATAAAAAAATATTTATTTGAACAAAGAAAAATCAATTGTGTGGAGGGAAAAAAACCGTTTATGGGAGTAATAGTAGTCACAGGAATACCTGGTGTAGGGAAAACAACTGTTATGAAAAAAGCTGCAGAAGGAATGAACATAAGGTTTGTAACATTCGGAACAGTAATGATAGACATAGCCAGAGAAATGGGTCTAGTAAAAGACCGAGATGAAATGAGGAAACTCTCATTAGAACAGCAAAGAGAACTACAAATAAAAACAGCTGAAAGAGTAGCAGATATGAAAGATGTGATTGTTGACACCCATTGTACAATAAAAACCCCTCAGGGATACATGCCTGGATTGCCTGAATGGGTTATAAGAAAACTAAAACCAACCACCATAGTAATAGTAGAGGCAGATCCAGAAGAGATCTACAACAGAAGGATAAAGGATACCAGCAGAAACCGCGATCCAGATACTATAGAAAAAATAGATGAACATCAACAAATAAACAGATCCATCGCCATGGCATATGCTGCATTAACCGGTGCTACAGTCAAAATAGTCTCCAACCATGACAATGCCCTAGAAAAAGCAGTTGAAGAAGTAGCACCCGTGCTAATAAGATAATAACAAAAAAAATGGGGAACAGATGATAGTTTATGGACACAAATATAAATGAAAAAGCACAAAGCAGCAGTCAGCTACTACTCATGATGATAATGATGTTTCTATTCATCTTCATATTTGGAGACCCAGGTATAAGAGCATGGATCGCAGTATCCCTCAACCCCATACTCTACTCCCTCATTGGATTCAACGGAAAATACCCTCTGCTAACAATAGTCCTCGCAGGAATAATAGTCATATTCCTATCATCATTCTTCACAAACCTTTTCACAGACTGGAAAGCAGTAGGAAGAGCACAGGAGATAAACAAAGCATTCCAAAAAGAACTAAGTAAAGCCCGTCGTGAGGGAAACACAAACAGGATAAACAAACTCATGAAAATGCAACCTCAAATAATGAACATGACTACAAAATCACAAAGCGGCATGATGAAATCCATGGTATTCCTATCCGTATTCATAGCACCCATCTTCATATGGCTACTATACTTCCTAGCAAATATACAATACTACTACTTCACAGTCCCATGGGCAGAAAACATCTCATTATTCAAAAAAGATCTGATAATGTCCAACTGGTTCCTACTATACCTCATATTCTCCATGACACTTGGACAAGTAATACGACAGGGACTTAAATGGATAAGCTGGTCAAACTGGTGGCTAAACATAAGAAAAAAGATAAAACCATCATAAAAAAATAAAAATTTTTGCTCTATGACTACTATCACTATAAGTGGTTCCCCAGGCAGTGGAAAAACAACTGTGGCAAAGCTTTTAGAAAAAAAACTTGGAATAAAACATATATATACTGGAGAAATCTTTAGAAAAATGGCTGAGGAACACAACATGTCACTACAAGAATTCGGCAGCTACTGCGAAAAACACAGAGAAATCGATGAACAAATAGACAGATATCAGTTGGACGTACTAAAAAAAGGAAATGTTATACTAGAGGGAAGAATCGCCGGTTGGATCGCATATCATAACAACATACCAGCCATAAAAATTCTTCTGGATGCAGATTTAGAAACTAGAACAAAACGTATAATGAAACGAGAAGATGGAACTCCTACGGAAAAAAAACAGGAAATATTACGCAGAGAAAAAAGCGAGGCATTCCGCTACAAAAAATATTATAACATAGACATAAATGACAAATCCATATACGATCTTGTTATAGACTCCTCACATAAAACACCTGATAAAATAGTAGATATAATAACAAAAAAAATCTTGAGAGAAAAAAACTGAGGAATAAGCGGTTTTTTATATCCCATCTTCAATTCTATCTCCCAGGATCAAGAATGAACAACAGAGAGTATGCCCTACCCAGTGATAAAAAACGAAAAAGACTCATTAGGATCCATGCTAAGACTAGCCCGTACTATGGCAAACCTCCAGAGGATAGGAGTATAAGAGAACTTCTTGCCAATGGAATGATAAACCTGGATAAACCTCAGGGTCCAACATCTCATCAAGTCGTCGCCTGGTTAAAAAATATACTAGAAATTGAAAGAGCAGGCCATGGCGGCACCCTAGACCCAAACGCTACAGGGGTCCTACCTGTAGCTCTTGGCAGTGCAACTAGGGCTATAAAGGTTCTTCTCTCAGCAGGTAAAGAATACATTGGTATAATGAGGCTGCATAAAAAGAGAAAAAAACAGGAAATCATAAGGGCATGCAGCTGCTTTGTTGGAGACATATATCAGCTTCCACCTGTACGTTCAGCTGTAAAAAGAGTTAGAAGAAAAAGACATGTATATTATTTTGACATTCTACAGATAAAGGATACTGAGGTGTTGTTCCGCGTAGGATGCGAAGCTGGAACATATATAAGAACACTATGTGTTGATATCGGACGGAAACTCGGCTGCGGTGCGCATCTATCAGGGCTTAGACGCACTAGAGTCGGAGGATTGAAGGAGGAAAATGCCGTGGTTTTACAGGACTTGAAAGATGCATATATTTTCTGGAAAGAAGAGGGCGATGAAGAAGATCTTCGTCGAATGGTTCTCCCAATGGAGAGACTGCTGGATCATCTACCGAAAATTGTGGTCCGTGATTCTGCTGTAGATGCCATATGCCATGGGGCAAATCTAGCCATACCTGGAGTAGTAGAGCTCGACACAGATATTAAAAAAAATGATCTAATTGCTATTCTAACATTGAAGGGTGAGGGTGTCGCTCTGGCTAATGCTGCAATGACTACGGATGAGATACTTCAGAAGGACAATGGCATATGTGCTACTATTGATAGAGTGTTAATGAATAGGGGAACATATCCATCTATCTGGAAAAAACCTTAAAAGGAAATGTTTTATTTTCCTAGGCATCAAGAAAACATCGGTTTTTTTGCCGAGGTGGCCCAGTCCGGTACGGCGCGAGCCTGGAGAGCTCGTGGGCATTTTTGCCCGCGGGAGTTCAAATCTCCCCCTCGGCGTTTTTTCATATACAAGTATTAATGAGTATCTATTTGTAAATATAAAAAACTAGTTTCTCCTAAACTTTTTGTTTATTTTGCATGTAAATCCTCTCTTTTTTTGTAATCATCCCCCCCTACATCTTTTTTTTAGAAAATTTTTTTGTCTAATCATTGTCTTTTTCAACTATGGGATGATACTGAGTGGCTTTGTAGTATTTATGTATTAAATGACGAAGAGTTATCTCACCTTCTATTTTACCATCTTTTACAACTGCTAACCTCCTTATCCTATGTCTAATCATCTTTAGAAGCACATCAATGATTTTTTCATCCCCCTGGCAAGTTATAGGATCATGGGTCATGATATCTTCTGCTTTTCCTATGGTTCCATGATGATAAAACCTTGGGAAACCAAACATAGGATAATATGTTCTAGGAGGAGCAAGGATCTGTAAAACATCATGTCGTGTTATAACACCCACTAGCTGTTTTTCCTTCAAATCATTTACCACCCAGACATGGGATTTTCCATCAAGGATCGAAAGCACATGGTTTATCGTATCATCTCTCTTTATCATTGGTAGATCCCACATCTTTTTGTCCATCAACTGCTCTACCTTTAACTCATAAAACTCAGACATCAACTTTGTAACAGCTTTTTTCATATACTCATACAACCTCCATTGACCGCCATATTTTCCCATACTACTTTTTTTATATCCTTTTTGCCTCACCAGCTCTGATGATAGCGAAACGTGCCGCTAAGGGCCCGATTATCTCAAAAACTATTGTAGTAGCAGCTATAGTAGTTATCACCATAGACCCCATCTCAGGCATACCCCATGAGGAAAGCTTATGAGAGGCCAACAAAGCTAGTCCTATGGCCACACCAGCCTGTGACAGTATCCCTAAACCGAGATTGTTTCTTATAACTGGATCAGCTTTTGACATTAATGCAGCAAAATAGCTTCCACCTATTAACCCCACGCTTCTGCACACAATATACACCACACCCAATAAACCTATTGCTGCAAGCAGTTTTATATGAAGATTTAAACCTGCTACAACAAAGAAGAGGATATAGATCGGCAGACTTATAGATCTGATGTGTTCAAACACTGGTCTGTTAGCCTGAGGAAAGATATTGATAACAATCATCCCCATAACCATACATGATAATATCAGCGAGAAACCTAGAAACAATGATATACCTGCAGTTAGCAATATGGCTACCAATGCAACTGCTATAATCTCTTCTCTTTCAACCAGATTCTTCAGTACAACTGCGAATAAAATCCCAATAATGCTACCAATAAAAACCGCACCGCCTATCTCAACAATAGGGTTAACAACCAATGCAGAAAGAGAAGACATACCTGATGAACCCAACAATAAACCTACAACTGCAATGGAGAAAGCATATATCAGTATAGCAAAACCATCATCAAAACCCACCACTGCCAGCAATGCATTAGTAAGTCTACCCCTTGCCCTATACTCATGAAGCACAGCCACAGTTCCTGTTGGGGCACTAGCAGGTGCCATAGCAGCAAAAATAAGAGCCTCCGGTAGCCTACCTGTTAGAAGGTAGATACCAACAAAAACCAATACAAAAGCACCAAGGGATTCACCTAGGATAATAGCTATGATACCTCGTCCCATCCTTCTAAGAAGAGAAAATGTAAGCTCTCCTCCTATTATAAACGCTACAAAACCCAATGCAAAACTAGTTAAAACCTCAGCCTCCATTGGGGGCAAATCCTTCACAACACCAAGAAAATCTGGACCTAATAGTATACCAGCAAAGATATAGCCAACTATACTAGTTATCTTCAAGAAATGAGTTCCTTTCCCAATTAGAAACCCTAATCCGATTACAATACCTGCTAATAAGAGATAATTAAACATCCTTTTTTCAAACTACCATAATGCACAGACATGTAGATAAACATTAATAGAAAAACAGACCCCCCACTTTTTCTTTTTAAAAATAAGGTCAACATTTAATACAATACTCATCATAATGGTTTTATTACACAAAAAAATAATAGGCAGAGGTTTTCAAAAAAACATGAATAATGTACTACCACAGTCAAGCCTGCTATTAGGCATAATACCAGCATTGCTCATACTCTACATTGGATTAAAAGGATATGAAGGATATTACAAGGAAAAAAATATTTTTCTAACATTTATAGCAGGTATCATAACTGGATTTGTAGCTGCTTTAATAGAAATCTCTACTCTAAAAGTTGGAATATCCTTCATTGTCTTGTTTCCAGTTCTTGAACAGCTATTCAAGACAATACTTCTTAACATCAGAAAACTGCAGGAAAAAAGAGAAACCGTCATATATGGTCTCTCTCTAGGCTTAGGCTTCGGATCAATATTCACACCCTTCTCTATCATGACAACAAATCTTCAGATAGGAGACAGCCTCTATCTACTTATATCCATAGTCTTTGGATCATTTGGAATCATATTATTTCATGGTGCAACAGGAACACTCCTTGGCTATGGAATATATAAAGCCCGGATGCCTAGATACTTGATACTCACGGTGCTGCTACATATTCCAATCACAGGTCTCAGCTTTTTAGCAATACTTTACAAAATCGAATACGTCCAAATCGGATTCGTCGCATATGGCATAATCCTGTTTTTATATGTATCTAAAAAAATAATGCCAAGAATTTTGTCTAATAGACGCAGGGGGAAAAAGAGAAATGTTTAGAATAGGTGGATGGATTAGTAGAAACTAGGAGACTGAAGATTAACTCTTTTTAAAAATCAGCTGTCTTGGAGAATATTGAAAGCTGTTTTTTCGATGACAAAAATAAAAAAGAAAAATATTTTTATTGTGTTTCCACTGTTTTTCTTTCTCCAAATTTGTCCCAGAACGTTCCTATTAAGTATCCCCATATTGGAGATCCTACTAATTCATACTATTGTACCACTCTTTATTGGATACGGAATAGCCTACCTTATATGTGGTCTCATAATGGGTATT
>QMSS01000051.1 GCA_003649715.1 Thermoplasmata archaeon | reverse complement strand
TTCCTTATGCACATCCATACCGCAGTATTTCATTTTATCACCAAAGTGCTTATAATGGTAATAAGCACTTATTTTATGCGAAAAAGAGTCCTACTACCATCAGAGGAAAACATAGGGGGGTTTATATCTGTATTTTTTTAATAAGAAGGTTGCTGAGTTCACCGATCTGTTCAGGTTTAAGCTCCTCAACTCGGCTGTTTAGATAGGGTAGGTTGTCTATTTTTTTTCCATATTCTCGCTCAATGATGTTTCTTATTTTTTTACGTCTCTGATTGAAGAGTTTTTTTGTTAGGTCAAAAAAGAATTCTTCGTTTATCACAGAAAATGGTGGTTCCACTCGGGGTATCAGCTCTACTATGCATGAGTCAACCTGTGGTTTTGGATAGAAACAGTTTCTGGATATTGTTTCTAGAATTCGGCAGTGTGTTTTGTAGTAAATGTTTACAGACAGTCGGGAATAGTTTTTGTTATGTGGGACCGCGATCATACGTTGTGCAAAGTCTTTTTGATACATTAGAATCGCGGTTGAAAAACTATGTTTAAGGATTTTGAATGTGATAGGTGATGATATGCTAAAAGGTAGGTTTGAGACAATCTTGTTGAAAACTGGTAGTGTGGCGAAATCAGTTTTTAGAACATCTCCATGTATCAGTACCACATTTTCTGGTAGTGATGACCTGAGTTTGTCTATTAGATGCTTGTCTATCTCTACTGCGACTACCTGTTTTGCTTTCTCTGCCAGTATTTTGGTTAGTATCCCTCTACCTGGTCCAATTTCAAGCACAACATCTTTTTTGTTTACCTGGGCATATTCTACCTGTCTCTCTGCAATTTTTTTATCGATCAGGAAGTGCTGCCCAAGCTTCTTTTTTGTGTTCATAAAAAAAAGAATGAGGGTATGTTTTTTTTAGCGGTGCTTTGAGATAGGTGGTCGTGTGAATAATCGATATTTCTGGTTGGGATCCATTAGTTCCAACTCGATTCTTTTGGCTATGAGCTTGTCTGGTGATCTGAGAAAATCTATTCGTTCCTGCATCTCCTTAAAGCTTGTAAAAGGCTTTTTTTTACGTTCTTCCAATATCTCATGCATCATTTTTTTACCAAGACCAGGTAGTAGTTCTAGAACATGGAAGCGGGTTGATATAGCTGGTGCTTCGTTGAAAAATTTGATGAAACGTTCCTCTGTGTTGTGGACTATATCTAATATAATATATGGCATTTCTCCATGTGCTGTTGTGGTTAGATCCTCATAGTTTACTCGTCCCTTTATTTTTTCTATTTTTTTTCTTTTTTCAGGATCCTTTCCCACGTATATTCTTTCACCTATGTTAAAGGTGGCATCTCTTTTTGGAATCAATTCGAGAAGTGTGAATTGGTTTTCACCTATGCCGTATACAACAGGGCGTCTCTTATAAGGGGGTAGGTCTCCTCTTCCTTTTGGTAAATAATCTAAAATATATACATAGTCCTCCACAATTAAAACCCCCATATTGCTTTTTTTATTCAGCTGAATATTTTTTTACAATATCTAGGATTTTTTTTATCTCCTCCTCAGTGAGTGTGAATCTTTCTTTGGCGAAAATTGCTTTTACATCATCTTCAGTGACTGGGAGCAGATCTGCTATCTTATAGGCGTGGATTTCCTCTAATCTTTCTAGATCCATAAGAGCTTTTATCAGCTCATTTGTTTTTTTTACAGGTAGTTTTGCAAATCTCTGTGCATGTTCCAGAGCAATTCTCTGTTCATAGGATAATTCTTTTCTTTCCTTACTTAGTTTTTTGAGTATGTTTTTTACTTCTGAGAGGGAAACAAATCTTATTGTTTCATCTGATGTCATCTTATTTTACTCTCCTTAGATGTTCAGGTCTTACAATTAATGTCTTATGTTTTTTACCAACATCTATCCCAACTAGATAAGCCTCTCCCTGCATGCCTTCTATGCTTCCGGTGAAGCCCTGAAATCTTGGATGAGGCATCCCCTTATGGATAGATGGATCTATATCGATGTTTACACGTTCTCCTATTTTGAATTCCTGTAGGGCTCTTGTTATGGAGGATATTCCTTTTTCTCTTGGTCGTTTTCTAAGTATGTTTCTGCTTTTACTTCTTATTCCTCGTGAACGTTTTACCATTCTCCTTTTATTCCCCCTTGATTTCTATAACATCTAGTTCTGTGACTCTACATGGAACACCTATCAAATCGCTTATATTTGGTTTTGTTCTTCCATTATCACCGGATATAAGTTCCTTCACATATGTGCCTGACTCTGTCTCTATAATCAACGTAGCTGTTTTGTTGCTCACTGACTCTACTTCGCAATTCAATATCTTTTTGGTTCTGATCTTATTGGCTCTTCTATGAACTACTCTTGAAGGAGTTAGCTGATGTATGTTGCTGCCATGTAATATCTGAGCTGCTTCTTTAAGTTTTTCTATATGTAAATGTTTTTCTGCAGTAATGGTAACGCGATATTTTTTTATAAAATCTGCTTTTTTTAGTCTTACTACATCTTCTTTATCAGCGAATCTTAGATCGCTCACCTCTATTTTTCCCCTTCCATGGATGTTTATCTGTTTTTCCAGGTACGACAGGTCTATGTTTCTTTTCCTTGGGTTTTTTATCTCTAAAACAAATGGTCGTCCATTTCCTAGCATACGAGCGTCAATGTCTTCCCTACCGCTGCCATGAAATGTTTCATCAGCACCATTGGTCAACTCCAGGGTTTTTTTAGCTATTAATTCCTCTACACTAGTATTATACATTTTTCCTGTATAGCTGCATTGTTTACATCCCTTTCCTCTACAAGTTCTGCAAAACCATTTAGTTTGTGGAATGCCTCTGACATATTTTTTGTATCTGCCATAGATGAAAAGAGGTTTTATCTGAAGTTCTACCACATTAAATGCTGTGTCTATCACGGCTGTTATGACTGGGTTTTTGAAGTCTACAGGCTTGTCAAGAAGAGTGCTAAGTTTTTTACCAATCTCCCTGTTGATCTCCATCTTGATTGATTCGGCATATTCTCCCCCAAAGATGTCCCATAGTTTTTTTTCTTTTTCTAGTATCTCCTCATCTATTTTTGATCCAATAAGAAAGGTGTCGAATTCATATTCCTTTAATGTATCTCGTGTTAGCTCTGTAAAATCGTTTATCTCGTTAAGTAATCCCTGACAGAGCCAGCAATCCATCGCATCTATCCTATCTGTGTGACCCAGGTATCTTCTTAGCAATGCACCTCTCTGTCTATTTGTCAACCCATGTTCTATCTTTGCAAACATCCTACCAAGACAAGCATCACAGAGTTGATACTCATGTATTATCCTATCTGCTAATCCAAGTATTTTTTTATCTTTTAACTCTTTTGACATCTTCTCGTCTAGATAATGGATACTAAGGTGGATATTTTAAACATTGCTTATAATCTAAAAAACAAATGGTTTTTGGAGTATATGGTAAACAAAAAAACAAATATCATATAATAAAATATATATAATAGGATAATTAATAATATTATGATGATCTGCGAAAAATGTAGGAGAAGATTCAGCATAGGAGGAAGAGATTACTGGAGCGCGAAAAGTGGTATATGCCCAATATGTAGAGAAAAACATAACACAAAACCATAAAAAAATATTTTTTAAATTAAAATAAAAACAGTCAATATACATCAGAAACACACCCATTCTCTCTACAAAAAAATTTTTTCTTCATCAATCACTTCACCATCCACAACCCCCCAATACATATATACTAAGTTTACACAAAAAACAACATCTTTAATAAACATGTATCAAATATCACCCCCCATATCATACAAGATACTGCTAAGATGAATAAAAAACAAAAGGGGGAATAATAAAAAACATGGTCGAAATCGCTCCATTCAGAGGAATCATCTACAACAGAGAGAAAATAGACGAATTAAGCAAAGTCATGTCCCCACCATATGACATAATATCATCTAAGATGCAAACAGAACTCTACAACAAACACCCCAACAACTTTGTAAGACTGATACTAGGAAAACAATTTCCAAATGACACAAAACAAAACAATAGATATACAAGAGCAAAAAAACTATTCGAAACATGGCAAAAAGAAGGCATACTGATAAAAACAAAATCAGAGGCAATATACCCATACAAAATAGAATATTCAACAAAAAATGAAAAAAAAGTTATGAACGGGTTTTTCGCCATACTCAAACTCGATCCGGAATACAGACATGTAAAGGCTCATGAAAAAACCCTATCAAAACCCAAAGAAGATCGGCTAAACCTAATGAAAGCATGCAATGCAAACCTCGAACCCATTGAACTACTCTACATAGACAAAAAAGACACCATAAGAAAAAAAATAGATGATCAAATCGACCAACCACTCATAACTGTAAAAGGATATGACGGCTTCACACACAAACTCTGGAAAATAGAAGACAAAAAAACCATATCCTCCATAGTAAATGAATTCAAAGACAAAACATTGTTCATCGCAGATGGACATCACAGATACCAAACAGCTATAGACTTCGCAAATGAGAAGAAAAAAGAAACAAAAAATTATGACGAAAATGCACCATTCAACTACCGGATGGCTGTACTAGTAAACATGTTTGATAAAGGATTATCCATATTGCCAACACACCGATTGATAAAAATGTCCTCCATCAAAATAAGCAAAATAGTAGAAGACATCAAAAAATACTTCACTGTAGAAGAAAAAAGAATTTATCAGCAGAACAAAAACATCGACTCGCTTGGAAAAAAAATCAGAGAGGAAATATCAACAGAAGCAGAGCATAGATTTGCCATGTACTGCAAAAACAAATATTACATTCTAACCCTAAAAGATGAAAACATCATGAACCAGTTTGCTGAAGAACATTCTGAAACATGGAGAACACTCGATGTATCAATTCTGCATAAAATCATCCTTGAGCGTATAATGGGCATAAACGAGAGTAACATAGAAAAACATGTAAAATACACAAGAGACGAAGACGAAGCGATAAAACTGGTAGATAAAAAGGAGTACACCCTCTCCTTTTTAATGAATCCAACAAAAATAGAGGAGCTAAAAGCAGTGGCAGAAGCTGGAGAGCATATGCCTCAGAAATCAACATATTTCCTACCAAAAATGCTATCAGGTCTTGTGATATACAAAATGGGATAAATATCAAAACTTTTTCCTATAACCCTAATTTATCAATAAACCATATTTTTGCCAAAAACCAGCGTTTCTCCATAAACATATCCTTCTTTTTGCTTTGGTTCCATTGAGAAAAAAAGGAAGCTATAAATTATACAAAAAATCTACTATCAAAATCCAATTTTTTCAGAGAAGTTATATATTTTGAATGTAGTAATAATCTTACAAGAGTAAAATATCTTATAATCCATGATCTGTCAAGTTTCTACCAGAAAAACTGTTTTTCTGAGTGATAAGAATAGTAGGCTTAAAGTAATAGGATCTATATTTATAAAAGATGGATGCGGAAAACTAAAGAGCAGCTTTATGAGCTGATTGAGGATCTAAAAACAAGGGAGGAATTTGAGGAGGAGATAAAAAAACGTTTTTTAGAATATGAGAAGCTGTTAGATGAGGACATAATTGCATTGTTTATTGTGGATGAGCTTGGTAGAAATAAGCAGGCGATATGTAGAATCTGTGATCTTAAGCCTGATATGAATTGTACGTTATTTGGCAGAGTAGTTAGTGTGTCTGAATCTAGAGTGTTTAGAAGGAAAAATGGTTCTCAAGGCAGGGTGATAAATCTAGAGATATGTGATGACACAGGATCATGCAGATTGGTGTTATGGAATAAAGATGTTGAACAGATAAAGGATAAGAATATAAAGATTGGAAGTGTTGTTAAGATAGTTAATGGATATACTAAAAAGGGTTTTTCGGGGATAGAAATACATCTCGGAAAGTGGAGTTTGCTGGAGGTAAACCCGAAGGGTGCATCAGGTTTTAGTACATCATCAAAAGTAGCTGATTCTTTGAGCAGTGAAATCATTGGTTTCCTGACATATGTAGAGCCGACACATGCTTTTTTTAGAGATGATGGAAGTTTTGGTTTTGTCACAAATATAGGTGTTAAAACTGCTGATGGAAAGGAGAAAAAACTTGTTCTATGGGGGGAGAGGGTTAGAGAGATACAGAGTTTTAAAATAGGAGATATGATAAGGATAAAAAATGTTGATATCCGGTGGAATGGCGGTGAAGCTGAGGTTCATGTTAACGAGGATAGCATTATTCAAAGAGGTTAGCATCCATTTTGAACATATTTTTTGTTGTTTTCTATAGCATATTGTGCTCTCTGCAGTTCTCTACCCAGATATGCGTAGTGTTCTGGTCTAAGATCCGGTACATGTTTTACAATGGTGTCGCATAATGCATCTGCTTTTGTTCCTATGAAAACCTTTTCTAGTTTTCCTGAGATGATCCTATGATTTTTGTAGATATTTGAATAATACTCTACTCGTATCTGTTTTTTATGTAGATGTATGACAAAGAAACCATTTGGGTCTAGTATTACATCTTTTTGTGATGTTTTTTTTGCTCTGATGAGTGGTATTATTTTTTTATCTTTCATTGATTATCCTTCCTGCTTCTACAAGGTTTTTTAGTTTTTGATATGCGATTTGGGGTGGTAGAAATCTCTGTCCGCAGTCTGGTGATATGTGGATAATTTTGTTGCCGAGTATGTCTATTGCTTTTTTTATGTGTAATATGATTTCTTCTACGTTTTCGACTGTGACGTTGTCTGATCGGACGGATCCTAGGCATATTTTTTGTTGGAAGGAGTACTGTTTGAATTCATTGAGTAATTCTGGAATGCCTTTGAACTCATGGGATAGTATGTCAACAGGCATCTCTAGTATCTGTGATATGTTTTTTCGAATGTCTCCGCATACATGTAGTGTTGTAGGGCGTCTGAGATTTTTGGTTATTATGCTGATTAATTCTTTTCCGTATTCAGGTACTTGTTCGGAGAAAAACGGTTCATCTATACTTATTATGTCGACATGTTTTTGTAGATTTTCAGCTTCTTGTTTTAATGCATAGGCAAAGTCGAAGGCTAGTTGTTTTTCATCCATGTAATGGAGATCAGTAGCTGCTCTGGTTAGTGTGTAGGGGCCTGTTATGACGCCTTTTAGTTTTTTGTTTTTTGGCAGTAATGTTTTGACATATTTTTGGTCTTCTATGGTTATTGGCTTTGTGTATTCTATCTTGTCTATTATTTCTACTCTGTTCCTGATCCGACAGCCTTTTAGTTTTCGTGCGAAGAGCTGTATAAACGGGTCTCTTGTTTGTCCATCTGTTATAATGTCTATGCCTGCATCTAGCATTTTTTGGACTGCTGTTTTGATGTATCGTTTCCATTTCTGGTCTGTTTTTTTTTGGAGGAAATATGTTTTGATGAATTCCATTGTGTCTATGGTTACTGGGTAGGATCCGATGACTGTGGTTTGTATGTTTTTCATTCTAGATTAGTTTCCTCCGTGGATGATTTTTTATTGGTTTTATTCCGAAGTAGTTTTCTGTGTATTCAGATATTAGTATGTCTTGCCAGGCTATTGTTGGAAAAACATATTCCGTGTTTTCTATGGGTCCAAATATGATATAGTCTCCACCAAATAGTGGTATGTTTATGTTTGATGCAATATCAACTATTTTTTTTGCCTGTATACCGTGTTTGCTCAGCCATTTTGATTTTTCTACGACATTGTGGATTGCACATCCCACAGGTAGTCCATATTCCTCCTTTATTACTGGTATTGCTGCAATGGCTGCACCGCTGTTTTCACCTGGTGCTAATGCTGCAGTGTCTATCAATATTTTTTTGATCCCCACCTCCTTGGCTATATCTAGTAACCCTTTATCTGTCATGTGTGCTCCGTTTTCAAGAACCTCTATTTTTCCATCAGGCGATCCATCCTTAGGATTGAAGGCTACAATGATTGCAGTATCTGGTGTGTATCTTTTTAGTGCTTTTTTTTCCTCATCGGTTATTCCAATATGTATTGAGTTATATATGGTTCTTGACAGCAATTTTTTTTCATCAAGTTTTTTAAGCATTTTTGTTTTGATCTGCGGTTCTATGATGTCTATGGAGAACGGCTGGTTTTTTGGTAATGTTTTTTGGATGAAATCAAGTATTCTGTCGATGTATTCTTCTTTTCTGATGAAGAAGTCTGGTATAGCTGGGTTTCCAGTTTTTTTGCTGACATCGAACATTGTTTTGAGATTTTTTTTAGCTTTGTTGAAATCGGGTTCTACTATGAAGAATAATCCCGCTATGAGAACAGTTGGATACTCCCCTGGTTGACCACCAATTTTTATTCCTGAGACATCAAATATTTCTTGTTTTCTGGTAAATGAGAACATGGGTTTTACATTCCTCTTCTTTTTTCGATTTTTCCCATGTAGTTCACAACAATTTTTGAATGTAATGCTCTTTTGTCTTCTATGTCTACACTAGTCTGTGGTTTGATTTTTATTGCGATGTAGGGTTTTCCAAATGATGGTGGATGTTTTTTTGAATATCTTTGGATTACGTCATCAATCGTGTTTTTATCTTTGACTCCTATCAAGTTGATGATTTTAATCTGATTTTGGAATCTTTTTATGGCTTTAGATTCAAGGTTTTCTATATATGGGATGGCCCCAGGTGCATTGACTATCTTATTCTGTTTGTCTATGCCATATTTATGTAATGCTATAAGCGATGATCCTGAGCGGTGTCCTCTGATGTCATCCCCGCAGAGAATCAGGTATCTTATATGTGGGTTGGATATAACATTGGCGATTATTTTCTCTATACCAATGTTTTCTGTTCGAAGAGGACCATATATTGCAACACAATCTGGGGGAGTATAGTTGTCTATCTGGAGCAACACTACTGCTATGCATCCTGTTGGTGAACATACAGTGAAATCACCATCCCATGGATAGTAGCCATTGTAATCGTCATTGTCTTCCATTTTATCCTACACAACCCATGAAATAGACAATTGGTGTTAGATCCCCTAAAAACAACATCCTCTGCTTTTTTGTATGAAACTGATTACCTTAATTTTAATCTATCGGAAAGATAGCCTACCAGGCAAAACATCTATTTTAATATTTTTAGAAAAGATTAAATAACAGTTTTTCAACTAATATTTATATTTAATATATAAGTAGTTAAGGACACAAATAATTGGACACATTAAAGTTGAATTGATGTTTGTCCAAGAATTGATCGATGTTCTTTTGCATATCCTCAATAGATGAAAAATAGGTTGAATTTGTAACCATAGTTCT
>QMSS01000050.1 GCA_003649715.1 Thermoplasmata archaeon | reverse complement strand
TTCAATCCCATCCCATTCCATAATTTGTGCACCCAACAAGTTATAGGTGGGATGGGATTAAAAACCTTAAGTTAACAGCACCTTTGGGGGGGGAGTATAGTATTAAATATGGGTTTCTAGATAGTCAATCTTCAGATAGAGAGGTGTAGAAAAGGAGGAAATAAAAAGATGATTCCCATGTTTATAGCGGTTAGTGGTTTTTTGCACCGATATATCACTATGCACAGCAATATGAGATTAGGAGATGTTATGGCAGAGAGAATAAGAGGATATGCATTGCGATCCATTGATGCAATTAATGGTATCAAAACTATACAATTACAGATGGGAAAGTAGGTAGTAGGTGTTTTATTATGGACATGATAGAGGTTTATGATCTTACAAAACATTATGGGGGGTTCAAGGCTGTAGACAATGTATCCTTCAATGTTAAAGAAGGTGAAATATTTGGGTTTCTAGGACCAAATGGAGCGGGAAAAACCACGACGATAAAGGCTATACTTCATCTGGTCAACATATCATCAGGTGAGATAAAGATTAATGGGTTAGATGTTAAAAAAAATGAGAAGGAGGTTAAAAGAAATATTGGGTATCTACCTGAGAATGTGGCTTTTTACGACAACCTAACAGCTCTGCAGAACCTTTACTTCTATGCAGACATCAAAAATGCTTCAAGAGCAGAATGTATGAGTCTACTTGAGGAATTCAGGTTAAAAGACTCGGCTTATAGGAGGGTAGGTAAGTTTTCAAAGGGTATGATCCAGCGGCTGGGAATGATACAAGCCATTCTGGGAGAACCCCGTCTTCTTATACTGGATGAGCCAACCGCTGGTTTAGATCCCAGAGGAGTTGTACTTATACGGAAAAAGATCCAAGAGTTGAATAGAAGAGGAGTAACCATCTTTCTCTCCTCACACATATTAAGTGAGGTTCAAGAGATCTGTGACCGAGTTGGCATTATAAACAGAGGTGTTTTAATAGCGCAGGATACAGTTCAAAATCTTAGTAAAAAATTAGACATAAAACCAAAGATAAGTATTGAGCTGGAAAAAATATCAGATCAGATATTAGATGCCATCAAAAAAGTGGAGGGAGTTGAGGGGATAGATGTACTGGAAAATACTGTAGATGTTATATGTAGTTCAGGGGTGAAAGCCAAGGTTGTTGTAGCTATAGAAAATGCTGGCGGTAAGATAATAAATCTTCGCACTAGGGAACCCTCGTTGGAAGAGGTTTTTATGAAATATACGGAGGAGGGAGTAGAAGGAGCATGACAAAAGTTGTGTTAAGCATAGCAAAAAAAGAGTTTTTAGACAACATCCGGAACTACTGGATTCTAGGTTTTTCTCTTCTCTTCCTTGTTATAACACTTCTAGGATCATATTTTGGTTCTATACTTGTAGGCTGGCAGGATCTAGAGGGCACAATCGAGACTATTGAAAACACGGTTGTAAGATTTTTCATACCAATAATTGGTCTGATGCTAGGCTATGCATCTATAGTGGGTGAAATAGAAAGGGGATCAATGTCATCTCTTCTATCTCTACCGGTCACCAGAGATGAAGTGATATTGGGGAAATTCCTTGGGTTAGGCAGTGTTATATGCTCCACTATTCTGATAGGATTCGGTATAGCAGGCATTGTCATCGCTGCCAACGTTCCTAGCCCCAACTACGGGGCATATCTGATATTCATTGGCACCTCCATGCTTCTTGGGCTAGGATTTCTAAGTATCTCAATGCTCTTATCTTCCATCTTTAAAAGCCGAGCAGCGGCTATGGGAGGAGCAATCTTTACATGGGTATTTTTTTCCATCATATGGACTTTCCTGATAGTCGGAATAGCATTTTATCTAATGTCAGATGGATCAAAACCGAACATGGATCTATTTTATTCAATTCAACTCATCAACCCCATAACAGCACACTCTCTAATAGAAAACACAAACATACCGCACAATGTTGTTGTATCCTATGAACATGCAACGTTGTCTTTACTACTATGGACTATAGTTCCTCTGTTGACAGCAACATGGATTTTCAGACGAAAAGAGATATAAAAACCAGGATATCTTCCCGCCTGTGTATTTCATTACCAAAAAAAATCTCCCATAAATCTTATAAATACTACTTTCTTTCACCATTCCACCTAAAAAAGAGAAATAGAAACAAAATTACCTGTTAACAAATCGATAATCCCCATCCATGGGGGTTTTATCAACAAAATATTATGGAGAAATAAAAAATCATGTCCCATAAAAATACAAAAAAGACAAATCCTCAACTGATACTCCTAATACAAGAGCTGAAAAAAAAATCATATGAAAATGATGCACCGATATGGAAAGACATAGCATTAAGACTAGAAAAACCATCAAGAAACTGGCCACAGGTAAACCTATACAAAATAGACAAATATATAAAAGAAAATGAAACAGCGCTCATACCTGGAAAAGTATTATCCTCTGGAAATCTAACAAAAAAGACAAACATCGCTGCATGGTCGTTCTCAAAAAAAGCAATAGAAAAAATCAAAAAAACAGGAAGCAAATACATGACGATACAAGATCTAATGAAACAAAATCCATCTGGAAAAAACATAAGAATACTGGGATGAAAAAACATGGCTGCAATTATCGATGCAGAAGGAATAATACTAGGAAGACTTAGCACCTATATAGCAAAACGCCTATTACAGGGAGAAGAAATAATAGTTATAAACTCAGAAAAAGCCATAATAACCGGCAAAAAAGAGACTATAAAAAAAAGATACAAACAAAAAAGAGAAGTTGGAACCTACCGTAAAGGACCATTTTTCCCACGAATGCCTGACAGAATAGTAAAAAGAACCGTACGTGGCATGATACCCTACCAAACACCACATGGAAGAGCAGCTCTAAAAAGACTAAAATGCTATATAGGCGTACCAAAAGAACTAGAAGGAAAAAAAACCGAGAGCATAGAAGAAGCGAAAAAACAACCAGCAAACTACATAACAATCGAAGAACTCTCAAAATATCTAGGAGCAGAGTTTTAATATGACAAAAAAAATTGTGAACTCAGCAGGCAAAAGAAAAACCGCTATCGCACGAGCCACAATAAAAAAAGGAAAAGGACGAGTTAGGATAAATAAAATACCAGTAGAGCTATACGAACCAGAGATCGCTAGATGGAAAATAATGGAACCACTTAAAATCGCTGGCAAATACATGGACAAAATAGATATCGAGGTAGATGTAAGCGGTGGAGGGTTCATGGGACAAGCAAATGCGGTACGTACAGCCATAGCACGTGGACTAGTCGAATACACAGGAGAGGCGCAGCTTAAAACCTTGTTTCTAAGCTACGACAGAAACCTGCTGGTCAGCGATGCTAGAAAAAAAGAACCAAAGAAACCACTTGGAAGAGGAGCTAGAAAGAAAAGACAGAAATCATATAGGTGAAAAAGAGAATATGATAATACCAGTTAGATGCTTCACGTGCGGAAAAGTCATTGGACCGCTCTACGAGGAATATAAAAAAAGATATGAGGAGTACAAAAAAGCTGTGGAGGCAGGTGAAAAACCAAAGGAAACGCCTAAACAGATACTAGATGATCTTGGACTAGAGCGTTACTGCTGCAGAAGAATGATTATATCACATGTTGACCTATTAAGAGAAGCAGCGCCATACGAATAAAAAGTGTTTTTTACGTAAACCCTTTATTCCAAACCTCCAAAACCCATTTATAAAAACTGATAAGAGCCATAGTTAATAATCCAGTTATAAAACCAACTAAGACCATAGCCATTGCATACATTTTTTTTACCTCCCCATCCCCTCCATATTCCTAGAGGAAAGAATCATAAATCTGCTACTAGACATATTTATTTTCCACCCACAATATATTTTTAAATTATATTATGAACCGCAAATAATGTGATAATTAATAGCGTGATATATTTTGTATATCATGATATATTTTGTCTTTCACGGTATTTAAAGGTTTCTAAAAAAATTAGTGAAAAAAAACATGTAACACTAAAACGAATTCTTATACAAATCAAGACTTGAGTATAATGCACCGGAATGAAAAGTTCATGGACACATACGCAGCAGTAGCCATCTGAGAAGGAAAATTTAAGCACCTTAATGTTATAATATTTCTAACATAAAATTAGAATAAATTAACAAAAGGTGAGAACAGATAAACAAAAAAACAGTATTCAATCCATAATAGCATAATCATGGTGATATCAGTAAGAGGATCTATAGGATATTCTATATCAACATGAGAAAACATGTTATCAATAATAGCAGTGGTAGGTGGTCTAACACTTCTATACATTGGTAAAAAGAAGACACCCGATGTAATAGGAAGATGAGAGAATTTATAGGATAAGTGAGATCTCCTCTGGGAAAACACTACAGATACTAGGCATTGGAATGAGATCACTAAGGACCTCTTTCTAACAATATCAGAAGAAAACAGGCAGGTTGGACATTCTCTATGCTACCCAGCACTTGCTATGATAGTTTTGTACATTCTTTTTTATGCATATTACAGCAGAAAAGAAATATAAAGCTAAAGCAGAAAAAAAGATGTACACATATGAAAAACAGAATCAGAAAACTATGAACAAGATATAACCTAACACAAAAAAATTAGCAAAAAAAGTTGATATTAGACGAGAAACCATCGTTTTCCTGGAAAAAGGAAAAAATATAACCCTCCCTAAAACTGGCGTATAAAACAGCCGAAATTTTGAACACCACGATAGAGGATCTATTTATTTTCGATGACCATATTTAATATGGAAACAAATGCAGGAATTGGACAATACCAAACACTCCATCTTTTAGCATCGAAAATGATATAATATAGTTATATATTACTTTAGGACAAACAGTAAAAAAAGAAAGTTGGGGGTGACCAATGGGATGCAGAAAACACTATACGATTTTATAGACAACAACAACGAGGATAAAACAAAATAGGATGAAACAAAAAAATTATCAATAAAAAAAATTGCTTTTGTTACAAAAAAAATCATAGTTTGGGAGACCTATTTTCCCATAACCTCCAGATAGAAACACATAATAAAACAATAAAAACAACGAAACATATAACAGCCACATACAAAAACATAGGGTTCTGATACACCGCCTTCCACACACCTGTATTTTCATCTAAAAATATACGAGTGTTTTTCGGCAAAGAAGACAGTATCTTAGATGACGATGTTGTAACATTTGTATCCATCATACCACCTCCTTCATTTTCTGCAAAGAATCTAGATGGAGTAAAGCCGCTACCTAGACTCACTAATGTTCCCCTAGCATAAAACAGTAGCTGTATTATACCCATCCATAGAGATATAAATGTGATGGTAAAAAGTACAACAATCTTTGTATTCTCAGGATGGAGCAGACTTTCTCCCTTCCACGTTAGTTTATAGTAAACCCATTTATGACCCTCACGAGAATTTTTCTTTACCAAACCCGCTTCATTTAACTTTGTTAGATGCTCATGTAACGTTGCTTTATTAAGCCTCATAACATTTGATATCTCGTTTAAACTCATTTTTTTTCCATCAAGAATCTTAAGTATTTCCAGCCTCACGTCAGAGGCAAGTGCTTTAAAAGTCTCTCTATCCAAAGTAACTTTAGCCATAATCCCTATATAGTTTTTCTATATCTTCTGTTGTTTAAAAATTCTTTGTTTTTGTTTGGAAAAAAACAAATAAAAAAAATTTATGTGGACAATCATAAATAAAATAACCAAACTTTCGAGGGTAAAGTATAATAGGAAATAACTATTATATTCTATCCTGAATTTTGGTATGACTGATAAAAACATGATTGATCTTCTGCAGGAATGCGGAGCTATATTATTTGGACGTTTCATGCTGACATCTGGTGCTATAAGCAACTACTACATAGATATAAAAAAGGCTAGTACAAACCCAATGGTGCTCAAGAGAATTGCAGAGGAAATGAGTAAATATACAGGTGGATACGATGTTTTAGCTGGCATGGAATTAGGCGCTGTACCTATTGTTGTAGCACTCTCATTAGAAACAAACATACCGTATGTTATTATAAGAAAAGAAAAAAGACAACATGGAACTGCTAAACAGATCGAGGGTAGTGATGTAAAAAATAAAAGAGTGTTGATTGTAGAGGATGTTACAACCAGTGGAGGCTCCTTGGTAAAAGCTATACAGATTTTACGTGAACAACAGGCTCAGGTTGATAAGGCATTGGTGGTGGTAGACAGAGAGAGCGGTGCATATGAAAAACTACTGAGGCTAGATGTCAACTTAGTACCATTGTTATCTATTAGTGAGATTCTTAGAAAAACACAGAAAAAAAATTTTAGAACAGGCTAAAATATACACGTGTAGTATATAACTGGAGATAAAAAAATGTTTGATTTCAAAGGGGGAGATCTGACTTGAATGTGTTGGTAGTTGGTGGTGGCGCTCGTGAACATGCCATATGTGATGCTGTCTGCCGCTCTGAAAACATAGACCTGTACTCAGTTATGCATAACCTAAATCCAAGTATAGAGAAACTCTCAGTTGATTAGCTACTTGAAAGAGAGACTGATGTAAACCATATCGTAGACTTTGCAGTAAACAAAAACATCGATTTGGTAATAGTTGGACCTGAGGCGCCTTTGGAGGGGGGACTGGTGAATGAGCTACTTAAAAAAGATATCATGGCATGCGCTCCAACAAAGGAAGCTGCAAGGATCGAAACCGATAAGGAATGGATGCGGAGTCTATTAAAAAAACATGGATTACCTGGTCAGATCAAATACCAGAGCTTTACAGATCCTGATGAAGCAAAGAAGTTCATCGAAGAGTTGGATGGAAAAGTAGCTGTAAAACCCATAGGTCTCACTGGTGGAAAGGGTGTTAGGGTAGCAGGTGATCATTTTAGTGGAATAGAAGATGCAATTTCATATGTAAAAGAAGTTATTGAGAAAAAAATAGGAGGCAAATCAAAGGTTTTGATTGAAGAAAAGATTGAGGGAGAAGAGTTCACATTACAGGCATTTTCTGATGGCTCCACAGTTGTGCCACTTCCTGCTGTTCAGGATCATAAACGTCTACTACCAGATGATCAAGGACCCAACACGGGCGGTATGGGATCATATTCCTGTGCCGATGGACTGCTGCCTTTCTTATCTAGAGAAGAATATGATAAAGGAGTTGATATTCTCAGAAGGGTAGTAGAGGTCTTAGACAGAGAGAACTGTAGATATATCGGACCAATATACGGACAGTTTATGTTAACAGCAGATGGCCCAAAAGTCATCGAGATCAACGCTCGGTTTGGTGACCCTGAAAACATGAATGTACTGCCACTACTAGAAACAGATTTTGTTGAGATCTGCAACGCAATGTTTGAAGGCACGTTAAGTAGAAAAAAGATATGTTTTAGAAAAAAATCTACTGTATGTAAATATGTGGTACCAGAGGGATATGGCATAGAAAGCAAAGCCGGAAAAAAAATTGATGTTGACGAGGATTCCATCTGGAGAGAAGGAGCAAAACTTTTTTATGCCTCTGTCAACAAAAAGAATAGCAGCATTTTCACAACTTCCTCTCGATCACTTGCTGTTGTAGGCATATCCAATGAATTATCAGAAGCAGAAGAGATCTGTGAAAAAGCATTAAAGCATGTACATGGAGATCACATATTTATTAGACATGACATTGGAACCAAGAAGTTGATTGAGAAAAGAATACAGCATATGAAAAAATTACGCGGTGAGATATGAGAGAAGAAATATTTGTATACTTCATAGGCACAGCGGGATCTGGAAAATCTACTCTTACATATAGTTTTCAACATTGGTTTGAACTAAGAGGGCTAGATGCGATAACAGTTAATTTAGATCCTGGAGCTGAGGATCTCCCATATGAGCCTGATGTTGATATACGTGACTGGATATCTCTAAAAGAGATTATGGATGCACATGGTTTAGGACCCAATGGAGCACAGATAGTATGTGCAGACATGATTGCTCTCAACACAGCAGATATCAAAAAAAGTATAAAGGCATTCAAATCAGACTACATACTAGTGGATACACCGGGTCAGATAGAATTATTTGTGTTCAGAGAAGCTGGGAAATACACCGTGAGATCTTTAAATCCTGAGAGAACCATGGTTTTTTATCTCATCGACCCTGCTCTGGCGAAAACAGCATCAGGATTTGTATCACAGCTTCTACTCTCAATCAACACAAGCTTCAGATTGAACCAACCACAGATCAATGTCCTAAGTAAGACAGACATACTGTCGCAAGAGGAGATGGACATTATAAAGAGATGGTCTGGAGATCCGGATCAGTTATATAATGCTGTGACACAGGAAGAAGCATCTGTGTATAGAGAAATGACTGAGGGTATACTATGCCTTATACGTGATTTTGGAGGATACACACGTTTTATACATACTGCGAAAGAAAATTTTTTTGGAATGGAGGATCTATACACTGCCATCCAGATTCAGTTTGAAGGCGGTGAGGATCTGATGAGTGACTAGTAAGGGTAAACTAAAAAAATAGAAAATGAAATCGGTTAGGAACAGAAATGATGGAAGGCGGCGGGGACGCAAGTCCCATTATATGTTTTAATCTAAAACTAAAAAAAGTGAGAAAACAGATGGAAGAAAACCATAAAAGGTTTTAATAATATCCCTATGATGATTCAATCTACTGTTTTGTGTAAACTACAGTGTTTTGGTTTTTAGTATTTGTCAGAGTTAGTGTCTGATTGTCAGTTGATGTCAAGTTAACACCTCCTCAAGTGATACATTGATACAAATGCATTGATCCATGCCTGTGCCGATTCAACAGATGCGTTATGTGGCCAACGGTTGTAAAACAGAGTAATACGATGTTTCAAAATACCAAACCATTGCTCTATCGGATTCCTTAAACCAAACGTCACATGTTCCCAATCTACTCCCAAACGTTTCAAAGCAGGTTTATACCAAGGACCACCATCCACAAGAATCTTAGGGGTTATTCTTACATTTTGTAAGAACATATCTAATGAAACCATATGCCTCAAAAGATGCCCGACCTTGCGTGATCCAGATGCCAAGAATTTCCCAAGTGTCAACATCAATGGCAGCCCAAAAAATATGCCATTTGCTATTGATTTTTACCTTAGTTTCATCAATCGCGATGACACGTCTGAATGCTTTTTCATCAGGAAAATATGGACTTAAGGAGTATACAAAGTTAAAGGAATATTTTCCGCAAATAAGAAGAGCAAAAATGTATGGTAGAATGATTTATTATTTAGATGATAAATCTAAGATTCTACAAATACTCTTCTTGAGATTTCGAATAAGAAGATTATGAGTTATCAGGAGCTTAAACAAGTTATGGCTTCATCCCGAAATAGATAAATTAGGATAGAAGCTGTTTTTCTTAACAGGATGGGATGCGCTAAGAAAAGAATGAATCCACGGGTTGTAAACCATGTAAACCGCAACTTCACCATCCTCT
>QMSS01000049.1 GCA_003649715.1 Thermoplasmata archaeon | reverse complement strand
TGGGTCTCATCACTTCTCTATTAACAAATAATCCTTCGGATTGTAACAGTCTGCCAAATATGTCCCTACCTGTATGTTCTGTTTCCGTAAAACAACTCCTCCCAGTTTTTAGTAAATGATTTTAGTATAAAAAATTTTATGAAACATTAATACATTGGCAATCCATCAGATTTGGTTAGTCTGGTTATGGTTAGATTTGAACCGTCGCTTCAATTCCTTAATTCATAAAGCATAAAGATGACTTTATTATAGATTTCATAGCTCGCAGCTCGCAGGAAAACCACACTAATACCAACCACAGGAGAACATACACATACTACACATATGGGAGAGGGAGGGGGGATTATTTCCTGTGGAATTGATTGTTTGTTTTAGATCCTGTTATTCCACTATATTTACTATAATTATTCTTGTTTTTATATTAGAGTTAGAAGTATTATAAGAAGTCAGAGTAGACAGAGTAGAGCGAGCGGAAGAGAGATGAGAGACGACGACCAGAGATCCGAAGACTAATGAGTAATGACTAGACTAATAAATAAAATAGACGACTAATAAATAATAAGGA
The DNA here is from genome assembly GCA_003649715.1 of Thermoplasmata archaeon. Lineage (GTDB taxonomy): Archaea > Thermoplasmatota > E2 > DHVEG-1 > DHVEG-1 > B82-G9. Next base: position 9,080 of record QMSS01000049.1, on the reverse strand, counting down.
TATTTTCTTTTTCATTATTTTTTCTAGTTTCTTTGAGCTTATATTAGGATAGTATTTATAGTCACAAATTTTATTCAATTTGATTCTTAAATTTTTTTATATTTATAATTTTAAAAATCGAGATATTCAAATATCTCCTGATTCATATATACATGGGTACAGCAGCTATTGTTCTATCAAAATTAATATATTCTTCTACTATACTAATAGGAGATACTGATTCTCCAGTGGAAATAGAGGGGTGTCCCTTTTTTCAATTCATAAGAGCCTAGGACCTAAGAAGTGGAAAAATTAAAAAGCATTATTAAAGAATAATAGATAGCTATGATAGCTATTTTGCTGTATATAGTTTGTCTTTAGTTTTGCTTTTCTTTTAATTTCCGACTATCACGACATCTTTTACTGATTTTATTGAGTCGAATGGAAAAACAAGATGCCCCATTTCATCTAAGTGATATAATCTTGGGTCTATATCATCTGACGGTTCTACCAGAATTTGTACTAGTTTTCCTGTTTTTTCGTCTACCAATGAGTTTCTTAGAATACCAAGATATATCCCTTCTTCGCTCATCACTGTTTTTCCTCTAAGTTCGTTTTCAAGTAACTTCATCTATTTTTTCCCTCCTCTTATTATATTTATCCTATATATATGGTATGTCTCTTTCTCTTTTATCTTTTTTGGCTGATATTCCACTGCCTAGTTCTTCTGATATTCTGTCATAGAACTTGATTATGTCTGGTGTGATGGAAGCACGTATGTTTTTCATTGCTTCATCGAAATGTTTTTTCTCTACTTTTTCAGCTTTTATGTTTTTTCTCACTGCAATCATTGCTGCTTCTCGGCATAGCGCTTCTAGATCTGCTCCTGAATATCCATCGGTGATGTTTGCTATTTCTTCTAAATCTACATCATCTGCTAAGGGCATGTTTTTAGTATGTATTTTTAGTATTTCTAAACGTGCTTTTTTATCTGGAGCTTTTATTAGTATCAGTCTGTCGAACCGACCAGGTCTTAGCAGCCCGGGATCGATGATATCTGGTCGGTTTGTGGCGCCTATGACAACTACTCCAGACATGCTTTCTAATCCATCTACACTCGTTAGCAACTGGTTTACAACGCTGTCTGTAACATGTGATCCAGTGTATGTTCCTCTTCTTGGTGCTATGGAGTCGATTTCATCGAGGAATACTATGGTTGGTGCTACCTGTCTTGCTTTTTTGAATAGTTCACGTACTGCTTTTTCACTTTCTCCTACCCATTTGCTTAGTACTTCTGGTCCTTTTATTGAAATAAAGTTTGCTTGTGATTCATTTGCTACTGCCTTGGCCAGCAGTGTTTTTCCTGTTCCTGGTGGTCCATAGAGTAGTATTCCTTTTGGCGCGTTTATGCCTAGTCTTTTGAAAACCTCGGGTTTTGTTAGTGGCCATTCAACTGCTTCTCGTAGTTGCTGTTTTACTTCTTCTAATCCTCCTATATCATCCCATGTTACTTTGGGGATTTCTACAAGAAATTCTCTCATAGCCGATGGTTCTATTCCACGTAGCGCATTTTTGAAATCCTTCATTGTCACCTCCATTTTTTCAAGTATTTCAACTGGGATGGGTTTTTCTAGATCTATCTCTGGTAGATATCTACGAAGTGCATTCATTGCTGCTTCCCGGGCTAAGGCAGCTAGATCTGCTCCGACAAACCCATAGGTTATATCTGCTAGCTCATCTAGATTACAATCCTCACTTTTAGGCATGCCGCGTGTGTGTATCTGCAGTATTTCCTTCCTGCCATCTCTATCTGGTACGTCTATTCTTATTTCTCTATCGAATCGCCCGGGTCTTCTCAGTGCGGGGTCAAGTGAGTCAGGAATGTTTGTGGCACCTATAACAATGACTTTTCCTCTTCCTTTCAGTCCATCCATCAGTGTTAGAAGCTGAGACACAACACGTCTTTCAACCTCGCCATGTACCTCGCTTCGTTTTGGGGCTATCGCATCTATTTCATCGATAAATATAATGGACGGAGCATTTTTTTCTGCTTCTTCAAATATTTTCCTTAGATTTTCCTCGCTCTGTCCATAAAATTTACTCATGATCTCGGGACCATTTATAGTGTAGAAACTTGCGCCTGACTCATTTGCTACTGCCTTTGCGATAAGAGTCTTACCAGTACCTGGTGGTCCATAGAGCAGCACCCCCTTTGGTGGGTCTATACCCAGCCTATCGAAAAGTTCAGGGTGCTTCAATGGAAGCTCTATCATCTCCCTGACACGTAGAATCTCATCATGTAGACCGCCTATGTCCTCATAGCTAACCCTTGGGCCCTCTACCTCAGGGACCCTGGCAGCCTCCTCTTTGACATGTAAATATGTCACTTCACTTATTGAGACAATACCATGAGGCTTTGTATCAACAATGACAAACGGGAGGGCGCTCCCAAACAACGCAATACCTGGAACTATAACCGTATCCCCTTTTGTCAGGGGTCTTTTCAACAAACCTTTTTTTATAATTATTTCTATGCCAGTGCCAAATTGTATCTGCTGCCCCTCGGAGATGAGGGGAGCTAAAACCACCTCTCTGGCCTCCTTCACATCGGCACGTCTAACCTTAACTCTATCCCCAAGTCCTGTTCCCGCATTTTTTCTGGTAAGATTATCAATACGTATTATCTTCTTTCCCTCATCCGATGGATGTGCACGCCATACAACAGCAGCAGTGGTCTTTGTCCCTTCAATCTCGATTACATCACCGATGGACAAATCAAGATCAACCCTAGTTTGACTATCAATACGTGCTCTACCATACCCAACATCCTGCTGAAAAGCCTCTGATACCTTCAATATAACCTCCTTCTCTCTCATCTCAATATCCCCAACAAATATGGATTGGCCAAGTCCAAGATGAATCACATCTTTGTCTTCTAGTAAAAGAAGAAAGAATCCATTATAAATTTTTCTATCAAAAAGAAAGGCCGCTATTAAGAGTTTTAAGCTGGACTTTGAAACCATCCTGCTTTTTTGTAAAAAACAAAAATCCAAGGAAATAAAGCAAAAAAACATTAATTAAACTAGATATGCATTCATATTCTAAATTCCCTCTCTTGATAACTTCTCTTTGTCTGAATCTTTATCTGAAACACAAATAATTTAAGGGGGAGGAACACAGGATATGCAAATGAAACATTCTGTGTTAATATTATCTATATTAGGTATATTTATCCTGTATCTTCTATCTCTCTTTTCACAGCCTGTTGTAGTAAGACTATACGAGATACCAAAATATGAAGGTAAAAAAATTGTTGCTGAGGGAGTGGTGACAAACTATTATACGACAAATTATGGTAGCCAGATAATCGAGATAAAGACTTCTAGGGCTTCGAAGGATAATTTTACTGCAACAGTTTTTGCTGAGAAGATAACCTCTGTTGAATACGGAGATCGAATCAGAGTAACTGGTATTGTACAGAAATATGAAGGTAAATGGGAAATATTCGTATCAGATACCCGATCCATAGATATCATACAGAAGTGGCAGAACAATGTTTTTCCAATATGGCAGCTTGCAGAGAATCCAGATAGATATGTGGGTATGAACATTAACATAACAGGAATAGTAGATAGAAATTATGAGACCTATTTTTATCTATCAGACTCTGATGGGAAATATTCTCTCATTGTTTTCTCCTCCTCAGTACATTGTCAAAACTTTTCCACAGGCGATAAAGTGTATGCCGCTGGCAGATTTACCTACGATAGTAAGAATCTTAGGTATATGTTAAAAGCTAATGAAACAGGACGTATTTCCTAGGGTTCATAAAAAGAAGTCTGAGGTGGTATATGAGATGGTAAGGTGATGATTTTGCTTTTTGACCTGATATTGATTTTTTTGTTTTGCATCCTTGGAGTATGCATAGGTGTTGTAACTGGGTTGCTTCCTGGATTGCATGTGAACAATATTGCTATTATCCTTCTCTCCATGTCAGGTATGATAGTAGCATTATGTCATCCTCTATATGTATTTGGTTTTTCTGAATCATTCCTTTTTTTGTTGATATCTGTTTTTATCATATCTACCTCTGTTTCCCATACATTTCATGATGCTATCCCTACAACGTTTCTTGGTGCTCCTGAGGAGGATACTGCTCTTTCTATTCTACCTGCGCATGCTCTTCTGCTTGAGGGAAGAGGATATGAGGCAGTTTATCTCTCAGCATTCGGAAGTTTTAGTGCTATAATGATATGTTTCCTTTTGATCTATCCGATTCGTTTTCTGATAGGATCTCCTCTGATGCTTTATTCCACCCTTAGGGAGATAATGCCTTGGGTGTTGATTGCGATATCGATATTGATGATCGCTACAGAACGAGGTAGAATTGATGATAGTAATATCCGGAGAAGGAGTTTTTCTATATTCTCAGGAATGTTATTTGCTTCTCTTGTATTCTTCTTGGCTGGTGCCTTCGGTTTGATAGTACTTGATCTTCCTGTGGATTCACCTCTTGGTTTGTCATCTCCAGTATTATTTCCAGCGCTTTCCGGTCTTTTCGGTACACCAACGCTTATCAACTCATTGATGACAAAGCCAGTTATCCCTGAGCAGAGAATCGAGGAAATAGTTTTTAGTAAGAAAGAAAAGGGGGCATCAATACTATCGGCAATTACGGGGAGTTTAGCTGGCATCCTCGTTTCCATCATTCCTGGTATCACCTCAGCGACGGGTACTATTCTTGCTATGAATATTCGCGGTGAGTCTAGTAATAGGCAAACAATTGTCACACTATCTGCAGTTAACACTGCCTCTGCTTTTTCTGTTATACTGGTACTGTTTATCATATTGAGGCCGAGGAGTGGAGTGGCCTTGGCTGTCAATGAATTGGTTGCTGTTGAGGAATGGAACTCTCTTTTTCTTCCTTCTACTCTTGTCTACCTAATCATAGCTATATTGCTGGCAGGTTGCTTGTCATATTTTTTGACATTAAAAATAGGTGGACTTTTTGCTAAACATTTTCAGAACATATCCTATTCCTCGTTGATCGTCTCTACCATTGTAATGATTATTTTACTTGTTTTTCTATTTACAGGCATCATAGGATTGCTTGTGCTTATGGTTGCTACATTAATAGGGTTGCTTCCTGTTCTCTGGGGTGTTAGACGTAGTCATTGTATGGGCATATTGTTGATTCCTGTCATTCTTCATTTTATTTAAATATCCTGTTTTCAACTAGATCAAAAAATTTTTCCATGTCTATATTATGGTTCCAACCTACAAGTAATGCTGCTACTTCTGGTAAAATATTTTTTTTATCTTCTATGTTTTTTATTTCAGCTGAAATATCTTCTCTATCTTTTTCTGTTTTTTCGGCGATGTGGTCTATAATTTTGTCTATCAACAGCATTTTTTCTTCTTCTTTTTCCTTCTTATCCTTTTTTTCTGTCAGGGCTGTTGTGTAGTCTTTTTTTGATGGATGGAATCCTATGGGAATATGGATTTTCTCTATGTCAAAGGCAGGTATTATTATATTGTCCTTTTTCATCAAAATTCCTTGTTTTAATGCATGTTTTACAAATTCCTGTGCCTGTTGGGTTGTGAACCATCCTAACTCTATTGATAGTGGTAAGTAGATTTCTGATTCTTTAAGCATGTTTTTTCCACTTCGTTTGAATATAAAGGCGATGATAATTTTTTCTTCAGAAAGCATAATATCCCTATCTTTTCTTCGTATTATTTTATGTGGATATTTATCAGTAGGCCTGTAGCACCGATTTTTTCCCAGTAATGAATGTTTTCTGCTTCTCTGACGTATACCTTGTATTTTCTGCATATGTTTTTTATTTGTTCACTGGTTTTAAAATCAGTTTCTATATCTTTTTTGCTGATTGATAGGACTAGCCCGTCGATATCTTCTGTTGTTGTATAAAAGGTGTGTTGTTTGTTTTTGAGTTGTTTGTGGTCGATGAGGATGTAGATTTTACTTTCTATTATGTTTCTTAGGTTTGGTATTTCTTCCTCTGGGAAAAGGTTTTTTCTAATTGTTACATGTTTTGCTCCTGTCATTACTGTGTCTACTACGTCTCCGATTGTGCGGGGTCCTTGGTCAATCCATAGCTCATTGTGTCGTTCTGCTATTTTTTGGTATATGTCTAGGTTAGGTTTGTTTTTTTCTATTCCATCTAAATCTTCTACATAGACTTTTTGATGGGTTTCTGTGTTGGGGAGTATCTCATCTATGTGTATGTATTTTGTTTTTTTCTCTTCTGTTTTCTTCAGTATTTTTCTTTTTTTTATTTGTATGATTGGTATTTTTTCCATGTTTTTTTTCTGATAAATTGTTGAGGGGGTTGCGTGATAAAAACATTTTTTGAAAAATGCGGGTTTGATATATGTTTGGGTTGATAGGTTGATACATTGTTTTTTATATTTTTATTTCTTCTTTTTCTTTTATTCTTTTTTCTGTTTCTGCTATTTTTAGCCTTGTTTTTACGACTGTGTCTGGGTTGAGTGATATACTGTCGATGCCGCATTCTACTAGGAATTCGGCGAATTCTGGGAAGTCTGATGGCGCTTGTCCGCAGATTCCAACTTTTCTTCTTGGCTCGTGTTGGTGTGCTGTTTTGATTACCTGTGATACTAGTCTTTTTACTGCTTCGTTTCTTTCATCGAAGATGTGTGCCACTAGGTCTGAGTCTCTGTCTAGTCCAAGTGTGAGTTGTGTTAGATCGTTTGATCCGATGCTGAACCCGTCGAAGACATCTGCGAATTGGTCTGCTATTATTACGTTTGATGGTATTTCACACATTACGTATACTTCGAGGTTGTTTTCTCCTTGTTTTAGACCGTATTCTTTCATGATTTCTATGACTTTTCGTCCTTCTTCTGGTGTTCGGCAGAAGGGTATCATTACTTTGACGTTTGTTAGACCCATTTCCTCTCTGACTTTTTTTATTGCTTTGCATTCTAGTCCGAATGCAGGTTTGAATTTTTCGTCATAGTATCGGCTTGCTCCTCTCCATCCTATCATAGGGTTGTGTTCCTCTGGTTCGTATAGGAATCCTCCTGTGAGGTTGGCGTATTCGTTGCTTTTGAAGTCTGATAGTCTTACGATGACATCGTTTGGGTAGAATGCAGCTGCAATTTTTCCTATTCCTCTTGCTAGTACTTCTACAAAAAAGTCTGTTTTGTTTTCGTATCCGTAGCTTTGTTTGTCTATTTTTTTGATTACATCTGCGATTTTTGGGTCCTCATTTGCTTTTTCTTTGAGTTTTTCGTATTCTATTAGTGCTAGTGGGTGTATGCCGATGTAGGAGTTTATGATAAATTCTTCTCTAGCTAGCCCCACTCCGTCGTTTGGTAGTTGAGCTTGATGGAATGCTTTTTCTGGTACACCAACATTCATCATTATCTTAGTTCTTGTCTCTGGTAGTGTGTCTAGCTTGATTTTGTCTAGTCTGTATTTGAGTAATCCATCATATATTCTTCCAACTCCTTCGGAGCAGTCTACTGTTACGTTTTGTTCATTTTTTAGTATCTCTGTTCCGTTTCCTGTTCCTATTACGCAGGGTATTCCGAGTTCTCTGGAGATTATTGCGGCATGGCATGTTCTTCCTCCTCTGTTTGTCACTATGGCAGATGCGATTTTCATGATGGGTTCCCAGTCTGGGTCTGTCATATCTGTTACTAAAACCTGTCCTTTTTTGAATCTTGAGATCTCCTTTGCATCCTTTATAACATTTACCTCTCCCTGTCCTATCTTGCTGCCCACTGCTTCTCCTTCTACCAAAATGTTTCCTTTTTCCTCTAAAACATATGTGTCAATTGTGGCAACATCTTTTTGTGAATGCACAGTTTCTGGTCGTGCCTGGACTATGTAGAGCTCCCCGGTTAGCCCATCTTTTGCCCATTCTATGTCCATGGGTTTGCCGTAGTGTTCCTCTATTATACATGCCCATTCTGCAAGTTTAAGTATCTCATCATCGGTTATCACAAACTTTTTTCTTTCCTCCGGGCTTACCTCCTGTTGTATTGTCCCTTTTTCACTGTAAATCAGTTTTTTTTCCTTAGAGCCTACTTTTTTTTCGATGATTGGTCTGAAACCCTTTTTTAGAGTTGGTTTGAATACATAAAACTGATCTGGGTTAACAGCTCCCTGGACAACATTTTCTCCGAGACCGTATGCACCTGTTATGTAGATAGCATTTCGAAATCCACTCTCAGTATCTATGGAAAACATGACGCCGGAGCATGCTAGATCAGATCGTACCATCTTCTGTACTCCAACGGAGAGATATACGCTGAAATGATCAAAACCTTTATCCACTCTATATGAGATAGCTCTGTTGGTGAAGAGAGATGCAAAGCAGTCTCTAACCTTTTCGAGAAGCTCTTCTTCTCCTTTGACGTTTAGATAAGTTTCTTGCTGTCCTGCGAAACTTGCATCAGGTAGATCCTCAGCAGTGGCGCTGCTTCTCACTGCTACATCAACATTCTTACCATATCTTTCTTCCATTTCTCTGTAATGTCTCCTTATCTCCTCTTCCAGTTCTATGGGAAGCGGGGTGTTTCTAATCAGATTTCTTATTTTTTCTCCTCTCTCTGCGAGGTTGTTAACATCATGTGTGTCTAGATCAGAGAGTATCTCTCTGATTTTTTTGTCAATCCCTGCTTTTTCGATCATATACTTGTATGCATATGCAGTGACTGCAAAACCAGATGGAACATTAACACCTTTCTCACTAAGGTTCCTTATCATCTCACCGAGAGATGCGTTTTTCCCACCAACTAGAGGTACATCATTCATACCTAATTCTTCAAACCATTTTACAAATACTTCTTCCATAGGGCATTCCTTCGTTTTTCTTAAATCATCATCTTTTTTTACAAACAGGTTCCAATATCCATGGGTTTTTTATACTCAAATTCTGGTTAGGTAGCTGACATCAGTAACTCATATTAAAAACTTACTCTACGTCTGCTGTGTTGCATAATTCAATAATGTTTAGTCTCTCATCTACCCTGGGCTTTTTAATTTCCGATATAGCTATCCTGTAACCCAGGGAAGCTCATGGGTCACATCATATTTGAGCAATGCA